>NZ_JBSWCE010000025.1:0-127033 GCF_056780015.1 Micromonospora sp. R311 | reverse complement strand
TCAAACCCGGCATCTCATGCTCGGCGAGCCGGATCTCCTTACGCCCGAACTCGGCGAGCGACAGATCCGCCACCTTGAAGTCCCGGCCCGGGGCGGGACCGGTCGGGTCGGCGGCAACGGTCAGCGGTTGTGTCGTGGTCATGAACTCTCCGAATCGGACGGCGGACACGCAACGGTGCTCCACCGTAACGCCGAGCCTTCCCGCCGGTCGTCCGGCGAAATTCCGCGCTTGAACACCCCTACGGCAGCAGTTCCCGCACCGCCGCCAGCTCCCGCAGCGGGTCGACGCCGACCGGCGCGAGCTGGAGCATGGTGACGCCGGCCGCCGCGTACGCCGCCACCCGCTCGCGGACGTGACCGGGCGAACCGATGAGACAGACCGCCTCCAGCAGCTCGGCCGGCACGGCGGCGGCCGCCTCCGCCTTCCGCCCGGACAGGTAGAGCTCCTGGATCCGGTCCGCCTCGGCCGGGTAGCCGTACCGGGACACCAGGTCGTGGTAGAAGTTGCGGCCGCGGGCGCCCATCCCGCCGACATAGAGGGCGATCCACCGGCGGGCGTGCGCGAACGCCGCGGTCAGGTCGGTGCCGATGGCGAACGGGCCGCCGGCGACCACCTCCAGCGGGCCGAGTTCGGCCGGCCGCCGCGCGGCGCCGGCGGCCAGCGCCTCGCCCCACACCCGCGCCGCCTGTTCGGGGAGGAAGAGCGCCGGCAGCCAGCCGTCGGCGACCTCGGCGGTCATCCGCACGTTCGCCGGGCCGAGCGACGCCACGTAGATCGGGATCCGCTCCCGGACCGGGCGGGTCAGCATCTTCAGCGGCCGGCCCAGCCCGGTGCCCTGCTCCGGCGGGAGCGGCAGCCGGTAGTGGCCGTCGTGGCGCAGCGTCTCCCGGCGCCACGCCCGCCGGCACAGCTCGACGACCTCCCGGGTACGCCCCACCGGGTGGTCGTAGGCGACGCCGTGCCAGCCCTCCACCACCTGCGGTCCGGAGGCGCCGATGCCGAGCAGCGCGCGGCCGCCGGAGAGGGCGTCCAGCCCGGCGGCGGTCTGCGCGAGCAGCGCCGGGGTACGGGTGTAGATCGGCAGGATCGCGGAGCCGAGGCCGACCCGTCGGGTCCGGGCGGCCAGGAAACCCAGCACGGTGACCGCGTCGAAGCCGTACGCCTCGGGCACCCAGAGCACGTCCACCCCGGCCTGCTCCCACTCGGCCGCCCGCTCGACGGTGGCCCGCACGTCGCCGGCGTAGGGCAGGATGACACTGAGCCGCATGGGACCCCCTCGGGTGGCGGACGCGGCGCGGGCGCGGCGCCGGGGGCCCGCACCGCCGGTCGCGCCACCATCGCCGCCGGGTGGCGACGCCGTCAACCGCCGGTCGACCGGTCAGCCCCCGGGGCACCGGTCGGACAGGGCGTAGCGCACCAGCACCACGTCGCCGATCTGGCGCACCTCCGCCACCCGGGCACGACAACCCGGATGCCACGGGAACCGGCCGTCGCCGGCGAACCGCGGCGCGCGGCAGTCCCCGACGAAGAAGGGCGCGACCACCAGGTGCAGCTCGTCGGCGAGCGCGGCGGTGAGGAACTGCCGGTGCACGCTCGCGCCGCCCTCCACCATCAGCCGGCGTACGCCCCGGGCGGCCAGGTCGGCCAGCGTCCACGCCAGGTCGACCGGCTCGCCCGCGTCCACCACGTCGGCGAGCGCGCCGAGCCGGTGCCGGGTCTTCTCCACCGCGGCGCTGGCACAGTAGACGATCCGGTCGGTCTCGCCGACGGTGAAGAACCGGCCGGCCGGGTCGAGGTCACCGGTCGCGGTCAGGGTGACCCGGGTCGGCGACGCGGGCAGGCCCCGGTCGACGCGGGCCGACCGGCGCTGCGCCGAACGCACCAGCAGCCGGGGGTCGTCCCGCCGGACGGTGCCGGCGCCGACCAGGATCGCGTCGCAGCCGGCCCGGACCGCGTCGACCCGGTCCAGGTCCACCGCGTTGGACAGCAGCAGCCGCTGCTCCGTGGCGTCGTCGAGGTAGCCGTCGATCGACGTCGCGCAGCTGAGCAGGACGTACGGGCGCTCAGTCACGGACCAGCGGGAGGTCGAGGGCGTGCGCGCCGCGGCTGGCCTTGGCCGCCAGGTAGCCGGCGTTGGCCGGGGAGAGGTACACCCCGGTGGCGACCCGCCCGGCCACCGTCACGCCGTGCCGGCGTAACTGCGCGGCCTTGTCCGGGTTGTTGCTCAGCAGCGCGATCCGGGGCACGCCCAGGGCGGCCAGCATCTGCGCGGCGACGGTGTAGTCCCGCTCGTCCGGCCGGTGCCCGAGCGCCTCGTTCGCCTCGTAGGTGTCCAGCCCGGCGTCCTGCAGCGCGTAGGCGTCGAGCTTGGCGTACAGGCCGATACCCCGCCCCTCCTGGCGCAGGTAGAGCAGGAAGCCGCCGCGGTCGCTGATGCGTTCGGCCGCCTCCCGCAACTGGGGGCCGCAGTCGCAGCGCTGGCTGCCGAAGACGTCGCCGGTCAGGCACTCGCTGTGCGGGCGGACCAGCGGCGGCGCGTCGCCGGCGGCGCCACGGTCGCGGGCAGCCGTCCAGTCCCCCAGCCCGAGCGCCAGGTGCTCCCGGCCGTCGGCCAGGCCCTCGAAGGTGAACACCCGCGCGGCGGTGGCGTACCCGTCGGGGAACCGCAGCGGGACGGTGACCTGCGTACGGACGGTGGCGGGTGGCGGTGCGTCGGACATGGATCTCCTCATCGGACGGTGCCGGCGGGCACGCGGACACGTCGGGCCACCAGCACGGCGGCGCCGGGCAGGCTCGCGACGAGCACGAGCGCCCCGTACACCGTCGCGGTGGCGACCCCCTCGGCGGCGGTCAGGCCGGCGGCGCCGAACGCCCACGCGGCCACGCCCTCGCGTGGCCCGAAGCCGGCGACGTTGGCGGGGACCCCCATCGCCAGCAGGGCCAACAGGGTCAGCGGCGCCAGCAGGGTCAGCGGCGCGGTGGAGCCGGCGGTGCGCGCCGCGAGCAGGAACGTCGCCAGGTGCCCGGCCACCGCGACGGCGGAGGCGGTCAGGACGCCCAGCCAGGTCCGCCGGGCGAGCAGCCCGGCGCGGACGTCCGCCGCCGCGGTGCGCAGCGCCCGCGCCCACCTCGACGGGCCGGAGCGGGGCAGCGCGCGGGCCAGCAGCGCCGCGCCGAGCCCGGCCGCCACCGCCAGCCCGGTGACCGCCGGCAGGTACGGCCGCACCGGGGACGGGAAGGCCAGCAGCACCACCAGCGCGACCCCGGCGAGCACGGCCTGGCCGGCGACGCGTTCCCAGACCACCGCGCGGATTCCCCGGCCGACGTCGCCGACGTCCCGCCCGTGCCGTACCGCCCGGTGCACGTCGCCGAGCACCCCGCCGGGCAGGGTCGCGTTGAGGAACACCGCGCGGTAGACGTGCGCCACCGCGGTGCGCAGCGGCAGCCGCACCCCGAGCCCGCCGGCGACCAGGCTCCACCGCCAGGCGCAGCAGACCGTGGTGAGCACGCCGATGCCGAGCGCCGCCGCCAGCGCGCGGGCGTCGATCAGCCGCAGTCCGGCCAGGAACGGGCCGGTGCCCAGCCAGCCGAGCAGGACGGCGAGCACGCCCAGGCCGCCGAGGGTGCGCGCCCAGGCCCAGCCCGACCGTCCCGGCCGCGCCGATGCGGCGCCGTCCGTCTCCGCCCCCACCCGAGCCCTCCCCGCACGACGATCTTCCTGCTGGTAGGCACGTGCCGGCGGGCCCGCCGGTTCAATCACCGCCGGCCAGCAGGTCGCTGTGCCGGACCACCACGCCGAGCCGGCCGGCCGCCGCGTCGGCCAGCCGGCGCCGGGCGTACGCCACGGCCGGGCCGGCCAGCTCCGGCCGCTGCTCGCAGGCCGCCTCCAGCCACCCGGTGAACCACTCTGCGGCCAGCTCGGCCTGGTCCGGGCCGAGCCGCCACGGGCTGGGTCGCACGTCGACGCCGACGCCACGCCGGGCGAACGCGGCGACGGTGGCCTCCACGGCGTCCGGGCCGAGCAGGGCACGGCCGGCCACGGTGCGGCGCTGGTGGTCGTTGAACGCCGCGGCGACCTCCCCGTCCAGCGGATCGGCCGGAGTCAGCTCCACCCGCCCGGTCACCGAGATCATGAAAAGCACCGGGCAGCCGGCGCCGGCGCACGCCCCGACCAACCGGTCGAGCTCGTCGGCGGTGAGCATGTCGAGCAGCGCGGAGGCGACCACCAGCGAGGTGCCGGCGAGGTCGGCGGCGGTCAGCCGGGTCAGGTCGCCCTGCCGGGTGCGGACCGTGACCGGCGTGCCGTCGGCGGCGACCACGCCGGCCGTCCCGGCGGCCGCCCGGCGCAGCAGGTCCGCGTCGCCGTCGTGCAGCACCCACCGCTGCGGCCCGGGCAGCCGCGGGGCCAGCCACCGCCCCACGGAGCCGGTACCCGCGCCGAGGTCGTGCACCACCAGCGGCCCGCCGCCGGCCAGCCGGCCGCGAACCCGGTCCACCAGCTCCACCGAGCGGGCCGCGGCGTCGGCGGCCTCCCGCAGCGCGAGCCACCGCGCGAAGTCCGGGGGCAGGGAAACCGTCATGGCGCCATCGCCTCCTTCAGCACCTTCGCGGTCAGCGTCGCGGTGAGCGTCCAGTCGTCGAGGGTGTCCCGCCGGGCGCGGGCCGCCGCGCGCAGCCGGTCGCGCAGCGGCGGGTCGCCGAGCCAGCGGCGCAGCGCGCCGGCCAGCGCCGCCGGGTCGTCCGGCGCCACCAGCAACCCGGGCGGGGTTCCGTCGGGCGCCCGGCCGAGCGCCTCCGGCAGCCCGCCGGCCGCCGTGGCCAGCACCGGGATCCCGCGCGCCAGGGCCTCGGTGACCACCATCCCGTACGTCTCGCCGCGCGAGGCCAGCACCAGCAGGTCGGCGCCGGCGTACCCGGCGGCGAGCCGCTCGCCGGCCAGCGGGCCGACCAGTCGCACCCGGTCGGCGAGGCGGTGCGCGTCGATCCGCCGGCGCAGCCCCGCGACGAAGTCCGGGTCCCGGTCCAGCGGGCCCGCGCAGACGCAGGTCCACGGCGCGGCGACCCCCGCCAGGGCCTCCACCAGCACGTCGTGTCCCTTGTGCGGGGTGACCGCGGCGACGCAGAGCAGCGCCGAGCCGGCGGCGGTGCCGGAGGCCGGCGGCGCCGGGTCCACCCCGGGCGGGGCGACGTGCACCCGGTCGGCCGGCAGCGGGTACGCCGCCAGCAGCCGGCGGCGGGTCCACTCGCTGGTGGTGACCACCGCCGCCGCGGCGGCCAGCGCCGCCGCCTCCGCGTCCCCGCCCAGTGGCAGGTGCACCAGCACCACCAGGCGCAGCCGGCGGGCCTGCGGGGCCAGCACCTCGGGCACGGCCGAGGCGACCAGCCCGTCGAGGAGCACCAGCGCGCCGTCGGGCAGCGCGGCGAGCCGCCCGGCGAGCCCGGCCCGGTCCGCCGGCGCCGGGTGGGGCCAGCCGCCCGGCACGGCGTGCTCCCGCACCGACCAGCCGGCGGCGGCGAGCCCCTGGCAGAGCCGGCGGTCGTAGCGGTTGCCGCCGCTCGGCCCGAGCGGGTCGTCGATGTCGTTCGGCAGCACCACGTGCACGGTGGCCATCACGTGCCCCCTTCCGTTCGCGACTGCGGGGCTCGCAAGCTCACTCCTCGCGCTCACAGCGGCGCCCTTCGTTCGCGACTGCGGGGCTCGCAAGCTCACTCCTCGCGCTCACAGCGGCGCCCTTCGTTCGCGACTGCGGGGCTCGCAAGCTCACTCCTCGCGCTCACAGCGGCGCCCTTCGTTCGCGACTGCGGGGCTCGCAAGCTCACTCCTCGCGCTCACAGCGACCGTTCGTAGCTGGCCCAGGCGACGTGCGACTCGTGCAGGGTCACCGTGATGCCGGCCAGCCCGCGCGCGCCCGGGCCCAGGTCGCCGGCGCGCACCCGGTCGGCGAGCCGGTCGGCGACCGCCCGGGCCAGCACCTCGGTGGTGGTGTTCACGCCGGCGAAGGCGGGCTCGTCGTCGAGGTTGCGGTAGGTCAGCTCGCCGAGGACGGCCTTGAGCTGCTCGGTGGCGAGGCCGATGTCGACCACGATCCCGTCGGCGTCGAGGTCGGCCCGGCGGAACGTGGCGTCGACCACGAAGGTCGCGCCGTGCAGCCGCTGCGCGGGGCCGAAGACCTCCCCCCGGAAACTGTGGGCGATCATCATGTGGTCCCGGACGGTGACGCTGAACACGGATCACTTCCCGTCGTAGCTGATCAGATGGCACAGGGCGGGCAGGCTGCCGGCGGTCAGTCGGGGCAGCACGTCGGGCAGCTCGGCGAAGGGCGACTCGCCGGTGACCAGCGTGTCGAACACGGGATCGGCGAGCAGTTCCAGGGCGAGCCCGAGCCGGTCGGCGAAGGTGCGTCTGCCGCGGCGGGCCGGCGCCACCGCGCCCACCTGGCTGCCCCGGACGGTCAACCGGCCGGAGTGGAACGCTCCGCCGAGCGCCACCTGCACCGGGCGGTCGCCGTACCAGCTGAGCTCGACCACCGTGCCCTCCGGGGCGAGCAGGTCCAGCGCGCGTTGCAGGCCGGCGCCGGTGGCGCTGGCGTGCACCACGAGGTCCCGGCCGCCGGCCGCCCGCTCCGGCGTGGCGAACTCCACGCCCAGCGCCGCGGCCACCGCGGCGCGGGCAGGGTCGACGTCGACGAGTTCCACCCGGACGCCGGGAAACCGGGCCAGCAGGGCGGCCACGCAGCACCCCACCATGCCGCCGCCCACCACGCTGACCCGGTCGCCGAGCAGCGGCGGCGCGTCCCAGAGCGCGTTGACCGCGGTCTCCACCGTGCCGGCCAGCACCGCCCGGGCGGGCGGCACCGCGTCGGGCACCGGCACCACCGCGTCGGCCGGGACGACGTACGCGGTCTGGTGGGGGTACAGGCAGAAGACGGTCCGGCCGAGCAGCTCGGCCGGGCCCCGCTCGACCACGCCGACGTTGAGGTAGCCGTACTTCACCGGGCCGGGGAAGTCGCCCTCCTGGAACGGGGCGCGCATCGCGGCGTACTGGCCGGCCGGCACGCGACCGGCGAAGACCAGGGTCTCGGTGCCCCGGCTGACCCCGGAGTAACGGGTGCGGACCAGGACCTCGTCCGGGCCGGGCGCGGGCAGCGACACCGGCCGGATCTCGCCCCGGCCCGGCGCGCGGAGCCAGAAGGCGTGGGCCTCGCGGGTCACCGGCATCTCCTCACCCGACCGAACCGAACGGCCGGTTTTTCCGTGTACCCCGTCAGGGGTTGTCGATCATAGACACGGAGGCACGGTGCCCACGGTTCGAACTGGTCCGGTGATCGGGCTGATCGTCCAGATTGTCCTGCTCGCCGGTCTCGCCGGAACGGTCGGCCTCGGCGCCGCGGGCTGGCTGGCCGGGCTCGCGTACGCGGCGCTCGGCTGCGCCGTGCTGAGCCGGGGGTTGACCCCGGCGGCCGGGCTGGGCCCGGCGGACCGGGTGACGCTGGCCCGGGCGGTCCTGGTCGGCGGGGTCACGGCGTTCGTGGCCGACGCCGCCGGCCGGCCGACGCCGGTCGGGCTGCTGGTCGGGTTGACCGCCGTGGCGTTGCTGCTGGACGCGGTGGACGGGCGGGTGGCCCGGCGCACCGGCACGGCGAGCGCGTTCGGGGCGCGCTTCGACATGGAGGTCGACGCGTTCCTCATCCTGGTGCTCAGCCTGTACGTGGCGCCGTCGGCCGGCGGTTGGGTGCTCGCCATCGGCGGGATGCGCTACGCCTTCGTCGCCGCGGCCCGGGTGCTGCCCTGGATGCGCCGGCCGCTGCCGGCGCGCTACTGGCGCAAGGTGGTCGCCGCGCTCCAGGGGGTCCTGCTGCTGGTCGCCGCGTCCGGGGCGTTGCCGCGGTCGCTGACCGTGGTGGTGCTCGCGGTGGCGCTGGCGCTGCTGGTGGAGTCCTTCGGCCACGACGTCGGGTGGCTGTGGCGGCACCGCCCGGTCCGGCCGGTCGAGCCGCGCCGGGTCGGCGTCGGCGGGGCCCGGCCGGCGCTGCCCGCCGGCCGGGCGGCGCCGCCGGCCGGCCGGCGCCCCGGCGGCGAGCCGGCCGGTGGCCGGGACCGGCCGGTAGCCCCGCCCGTGTTGTCGCTGCGCTGAATCCGGGAGCCGAGATGTCGACCCGCACCCCACCCCGCCCACCGTCGACCGACCCGGACGGGTCCGGAACACCGCCGCACCGGATCGGACGGTCGGCGTCGGACCCCGCCGGGGAGAACCCTCCGCCGACCGGCTCACCCGGCCCGCGCACCCCCGCCGGGGACGGCGGCCGGCGCGGCCGGACCGTGGCGGCCCGGGTGACCACCGCGCTGGCCGCTCTGCTCGTGCTGGCCGCGCTCACCGCGCCCAGCCGACCCGGGCAGCTCACCCCCGGCGCGTTCCTGCGCATCCCGCTGGAGGGGCTCCTGGTGGCCGCCGTGCTGCTCGCCCTGCCGGGCCGGCCGCGGCGGGTGGTGGCCGCCCTGGCCGGGGCGCTGCTCGGCCTGCTGACCGTGCTGAGGCTCGCCGACCTGGGCTTCCGCTCGGCGCTGGGCCGCCCGTTCGACCTGGTGCTCGACTGGGCGCTGCTCGACGACGCGGTCGGCTTCCTCACCGACTCGTTCGGCCGGGCCGGCGGCACCGGCGCGGTCGTCGGGGCGCTGGTGCTGGTGGTGGCGCTGCTGGTGACCCTCACCGCGGCGGCGCTGCGACTGGCCGGGCTGGCGGCCCGGCACCACCTCGGGGCGCGGCGGGTGGTCGCCGCGCTGGTGGCGCTCTGGGTGGTCGCCGCGGCCACCGGGGTGCGGATCGCGCCCGGGGTGCCGGTCGCCGACGCCGACGCCACCGCCCTGGTGGCCGACCACACCCGGCAGGCGCAGGCGCGGCTGCGCGACCGGGCGGCGTTCGCCGCGCAGGTGGGCGCCGACCGGTTCCGGGAAACACCCGGCGAGGAGCTGCTCACCGCGTTGCGCGGCAAGGACGTGATCGTCGCCTTCGTGGAGAGCTACGGGCGGGACGCGGTCGAGGATCCGGAGTACGCGCGGATCGGCGAGGTGCTGGACGCCGGCACCGAGCGACTGCGCGCCGCCGGTTTCCAGGCCCGCAGCGGCTTCCTCACCTCGCCCACGATCGGGGGCGGCAGCTGGCTGGCCCACGACACGCTGCTCTCCGGGCTGTGGATCGACAACGAGCAGCGCCACCGCAGCCTGCTGGCCAGCGACCGGCTCACCCTCGGTGGCGCGTTCCGGCGGGCCGGTTGGGACACCCTGGGAGTGATGCCGGCCGCCACCCAGCCCTGGCCGGAGGGCGCCTTCTTCGGCTACGACCGGTACTACGACGCCGCGGACCTCGGCTACCGGGGACCGAAGTTCAGCTACGCCCCGATGCCCGACCAGTACACGCTGGCCACCTTCCAACGCCGGGAGCGGGACGTCGCCGACCGCCCGCCACTGATGGCCGAGATCCCGCTGATCTCCAGCCACTCCCCCTGGACCCGGATCCCGCAGGTGATCGACTGGAACGCCGTCGGCGACGGCAGCGTCTACCGCGACGCCGCCATCACCAACCCGAAGTCGCAGCCCCGCGCCGGCTACCGCAAGGCGGTCGAGTACTCGGTGCGCACCTTGATCTCCTATCTGGAGACCTACGGGGACGAGAACCTGGTGCTGGTCTTCCTCGGCGACCACCAGCCCGCTCCGGTGGTCACCGGCGAGGACGCCAGCCGGGACGTGCCGGTCAGCATCGTCGCCGGCGACCCGGCGGTGCTGGACCGCGTCGCCGGCTGGGGGTGGCAGGACGGCCTGCGACCGGGGCCCGACGCGCCGGTCTGGCCGATGGACGCCTTCCGCGACCGGTTCCTGACCGCCTTCGGTCCCGGTGCCCCGGCCGCCCGCGCCCAGGGCCGGTGACCCCGCAGCGGCGGAGGTCGCCGGCGGCCGGGTCGAGACGGACGCGCATGCCCTCGCGCGTCCCGCGCATGGCCACCGGGGACGACCCGACGTTGGATGGAGGGCATGACGATCAACCAGCAGACCGTGCTCGTGCTCGGCGGCACCGGCAAGACCGGTCGCCGCGTCGCCGACCGCCTCACCGCGCTCGGCCGGCCGGTCCGGCTCGGCTCCCGGACCGGCACGCCCCCCTTCGACTGGGCCGACCGGGCGACCTGGCCGGACGCGCTGGCCGGGGTCGGCGCGGTGTACCTGTCGTACCAGCCGGACCTGGCCGTGCCCGGCGCGGTGGAGACCGTGCAGGCGTTCACCCGGCTGGCGGTGGCCGGCGGGGTGGAGCGGGTGGTGCTGCTCTCCGGGCGGGGTGAGCCCGAGGCCGAGCAGGCCGAGCGGGCGGTGCGGCAGGTCGTCGACGCGGCCGGCGGCCGGTGGACGGTGGTGCGGGCGAGCTGGTTCCTGCAGAACTTCAGCGAGGGCGCGTTCGCCGACGACGTGCGCCGGGGCGAGCTGGTGCTGCCGGTCGACGGGGTGACCGAGCCGTTCGTCGACGCGGACGACGTCGCGGACGTCGCCGTCGCCGCGCTGACCGGGGACGGGCACGCCGGCGAGGTGTACGAGGTGACCGGCCCCCGGCTGCTGACGTTCGCCGGGGTGGTCGCCGAGATCGCCGCCGCGGCCGGCCGCCCGGTCCGGTTCACCCCGGCCCCCGCGACGGAGTACACCGAGGCGCTGCACCGGTCCGGCGCCCCGGCCGACGTGGTGGCGCTGCTGACGTACCTGTTCACCGAGGTCCTCGACGGGCGCAACGCCAGCCTGGCCGACGGCGTGGAGCGGGCGCTGGGCCGACCGCCCCGCGACGTCGGCGAGTGGGCGCGTACGGCCGCCGCGACCGGCGTGTGGGGAGCCTGAGATGACCGTCCTGCGTACCCTCGTCCTGCTCGCCGCCACGGTGTCCACCGGCCTGATGGCCGGCCTGTTCGCGGCGTTCGCCTACGCGGTGATGCCCGGCCTGGCCCGGGCGGACGACCGGACCCTGGTCCTCGCCATGCAGCGGATCAACGAGTCGATCCTCAACGGCTGGTTCCTGGTCAGCTTCCTCGGCGCGCTGGTGTTCACCGCGCTGGCGGCGGCGCTGCACCTCGGCGGGGCGCACCGGGCCCTGCTGCCGTGGATCCTCGCGGCGCTGCTGCTCTACCTGGTGGTGCTGGTCGTCACCGGCCGGGTCAACGTGCCGCTGAACAACGAGCTGCTCGCCGCCGGTGACCCGGACCGGGTGGCGGACCTGGCCGCCGTGCGGGACCGCTTCAACGCCAGCTGGGTGCGCTGGAACCTGGTCCGCGCGGTCGCCTCGACCGCCGCGTTCGTCCTGCTCAGCTGGGTTCTGGTGGGGCACGGCCGGCTCACCGGCTGACCGGTGCAGGGGGCTGGCTGCCGGCCCCCCGCGCCGGTCAGCGGGCAGCGATGAGATGGGTGTAGTCGGCGGCGCTGAGCGGCTGCTCGGCCAGCGACCCGTCCGCCCGCGGGACGCCGAGCGGCTGCCCGCGGCGCAGGAACGAGACCGTCGCCACGTCGGCCCGGGCGGTCAGGGTGCAGACCAGCTGCCCGAAGGCGAGCACCTCGTCGCTGCGGCCCGCCCCGTCGTCGACCGCGTCGACCTCGACGTCGGCGCGGGTGCCGGTGATCCGGACGGAGGCGTTGGCGACCGCCCCGGGCAGCGAACTGGTCAGGCCCCGGTCCCGTTCGGCGGCGCTCGGCCCGGCGAGCAGGTGGGCCAGCTGGGCCTCGGGCGACGGTACCGCGTCCAGCCGCCGCTCCACCGGCACCAGGCGGTCGTCCCGGACGAAGCAGAGCACCTCGGCGACCCGTCCCGCCGGGGAGGTCGCCTCGCCGGTCGCCGCCGACGGGAACGGGCCGTGCGGCGCCGGCACGGTGCGTGGCGCGTCCTCGGCCGGCACGCCGCACCCGGCGAGCACGAGGACCAGCGCGGCCAGCCCGGTCCCCGTCGCCCTGGCCGGTCGACGCCGCACCGCGGTGGGCACTCTCATCGGACCGACTCCGGCAGTTCGACGCGGAACCGGGCCCCGCCGCCGGGCCGGTCCCCGACCTCGGCCCGGCCGCCGTGGGCGGCGGCGTGCTGGGCGACGAGGGCCAGCCCGAGGCCGGTGCCGTCGCCACCGGCGCGGGCGTGGGCGGCCCGGGCCCGGACGAACCGGTCGAAAACCGCCTCCCGGTCGGCGACCGGCACGCCCGGCCCCTCGTCGTCGACCTCGACGATGCCCGTCCCGCCCCGCCGGGCGAGGCGCACCGCGACCGGCCCACCCCCGTACCGCACCGCGTTGTCGAGCAGGTTGACCAGGATCTGCTCGACCCGGCGCCGGTCCACCCACCAGGTCGTCGCGGCGCCCGGGGCGACCTGGACCAGCGCGGCCGGCAGTGACCGGGACCGGCAGGCCTCGCGGGCCAGCGCCGCCACGTCCACCGGCGCCAGCTCGGCCGGCCGGTCGCTGCGGGCCAGCTCGATCAGGTCGTTGACCAGCTGCTGGAAGCGGGCGACCTCGTCGGCCACCAGACCGGCGGCCAGCGCGGTCCGCTCGTCGAGCTGCTCACGGCGGTTGGCCAGCACGCTCGCCGCGGCGGACAGCGTCTGCAACGGCGAGCGCAGCTCGTGGCTGACGTCGGCGGCGAACCGGCGGTCCCGTTCGATCCGCCGGGCGAGCTGGTCGACCATGTGGTTGAAGGAGGTGGAGAGCCGGGTCAGGTCCGGGTCGGTGGTCGGGGCCAGCCGGGCGGTGACGTTGCCCGCCGCGATCTTCTCGGCGGCGTCGGCGACCGCGGTGAGCGGCCGCAGGCTGTGCCGGGTGGCGTACCAGCCGACGGCGGCGCCGGACCCGCCGACCATGATGGCCACCGCGGTGAGCGCCAGCGCGAGGACCTGGAGCGTCTCCTCCAGCTCCCGCAGCGAGGTCACCTCGTAGTAGCCGGCCGCCTCGGCCAGCGGCACGCCGACCAGCAGGGCCGGCTGGCCGTCGATCCGGACCCGCTGCACCGCCGGTTCCCCGCCCCGCACCAGGCGTTGCAGCTCGCCGGGGACGGCGGCGGTCAGCCCGTCGTCGGCGCTGCGCAGATACCACTGGTCGTCGCGGTGCAGCAGCGGGCGGCGGTTGCCGCCGGTGTCCAGCGACCGCAGCACCTCCACCACGTCCGGTGCGTCGGTGTCCAGCCCCGCCCGCACCACGGCCGCGTCGAAGTACGCCGCCCGCAGCGCGGTGCGTTCCCGCTCGTCCAGCAGGGACCGCCGGGTCAGCTCGTACGACACCAGGGCCATCGACGCGGCCAGCAGCAGCGCGCCGACGGCGAAGCCGGCGGTGACCCGGGCCCGCAGGCCGAGCCGCCTCATCGCTGCAGCTTGTAGCCGAGCCCGCGCAGCGTCACCAGGTGGCGCGGGTTGGCCGGGTCGCTCTCGATCTTCTGGCGCAGCCGGCCGACGTGCACGTCGACGAGCCGCTCGTCACCGGTGTCGTAGCCCCACACCCGGCTCAGCAACTGCTGCCGGGACAGCACCCGCCCGGCGTGCTCGGCCAGCTCGCAGAGCAGCCGGAACTCGGTGCGGGTGACCGGCACCGGCTGCCCGGCGCGGCGCACCTCACCCGCCTCCGGGCTGATCTCCAGCTCGCCGAAGGTGAGCACGGACACCGCCGGGGTGGCGGAGCGGGCCCGCCGGCGCAGGGCGCGCAGCCGCGCCGACAGCTCCTTGATCGCGATCGGCTTGACCACGTAGTCGTCGGCGCCCGCCTCCAGCGCCGCGACGATGTCGTGGGTGTCGTCGCGGGCGCTGACCACCACGATCGGCACGTCGTCGTCGCGGCGCAGCTGCCGGATGCACTCAAATCCGTCTAAACCCGGCAGCATCAGGTCGACCAGCACGTTGTCGGCCGGATCCCGGCGCTGCGCCCGGAGCCCCTCCTCCGCCGTAGCCGCCCCACGCGCGGTGTAACCCTCGTCCTCCAGGGCCAGCAGCAGCGCCAGGCGGATCCGGTCGTCGTCCTCGATCACCAGCACGCCCGTCATATCCGCATCATCCCCGGCGGCCCGCCGGCCGCCCAACCCTGGCCGGCATCGCCCGGATTTGTCACGCAACTGTCATGGAACCGCGCCACCAGCGCCAAGGGCGGCCGGGAGGGTGGGTGCCGGGTCGGACGGCGGGGAGGCGCGAGCGGTGACGGAACAGCAGGCGGGGTGGGCGGTGCCACTGATCGAGGTGGCCCTCAACACGGAGCTGGACCGGGCCGGCCTGCCGGTGACGGGCCTGGTCTTCGACCGGGTGCTGGCGCTCTCGCCCGGGCACGTGGTGGTGGATCTGGCCGGCTGCCGGCACGTCGACGCCGCCGGCATCGGGCTGCTGCTGGACGTGCACCGGCGGCTCGCCCGCCGGCAGGCGGTGCTGAGCCTGCGCGACCCCAACCCGCGGATCCGGCGCATCCTGCAGACCGCCCGGCTGGACCAGGTGCTGCCGCTGACCGATACCGGGCAACCGGACACGTCCGCGGACGCGCCACCCCCACCGACCGACATGCCACCCCCACCGGCCGGTCCGGCTCCCCCGCCGGCCGGCACGGCTTCCCCACCGGCCGGCACAGCCCCCCTGCCGGCCGGTGGGGCGGCCCGGTCCACCGGGCCCAACGGCCGCCCCTACGGCAGGGCGGCGGTCGCCTCGCCGTCGTGACCGCCCGCGGGCCGCGGGCCGAGTACCGAGGAGGACAGCATGACCGCGACCGGTCTCAGCACGGCGGTGGCCGTCGGCCTCGCCGTCGGGGCGCTGGGCCGGTTCGCCGCACCCGGCCGCCGGGAGGTGCCGGTCTGGCTGGCGCTGGTGGTCGGGGTGGTCACCGCGGTGCTCGGCACGGTGGTGGTCGGCCTCGCCGACGCCGGCGACCGCTTCGACCTGCTCGACCTCGTCGTGCAGGTCGGGTCGGCCGCGGCCGGCGTCGCCCTGGTCGCCGCCACCACCGGGCGCGGGCGATCCGACCCGGCCTGACCCGGTTGTCGCGGCAGGGTCGTCCCCGCCGGCACGACGAACCGGCCGTCCGGCGGCCCGCCCGAGGGAGCGGGCGGACCGGCGGCGCGGCCCCGGCCGGCGACGCGAGGGCCACCGCGGCCCGAGGGAACGCGAGGAAGAGGACATGACCGTCGTACCCGACGAGAACCTGATGACGCTGATCTGCGACGCGTGCGGCGAGACCGTCCGGGCGACCGCCTGCGTGCTGCCGGACGCCGAGGTCGTCTGGACGCTGGTGTCCGAGCACGGCTGGAGTGGCTCGCCCTTCGCCACCGGCCCGCACCGCTGCCCGCGCTGCGAGCCGCTGCCGCCCGACCCGGCCGACCCGACGGGCGGGAGCCACCCCGGCTCGGTGCTGGGCATCGACTACCTGGAGGACGTCCCGGTGGTGAGCGTCACCGGCGACATCGACCTGGACGGCGGCGACGCGCTCCGCGCGGCCCTGCGCTCGGCGGTGGAGGTATCCGGGCACGTGGTGGTCGACCTGACCCGGGTCGACCTGATCGACTCCACCGGGCTCGGGCTGCTCGTCCGCGCCCACCGGGACGCCCGCGAGCGCGGGGTGGTGCTGTGCCTCGCGGCGCCGTCCCGCTACATCCGCACGGTGCTGCACACGATGCGCCTGGACGGCCTCTTCCCGGTCTTCGACAGCGTCGAGGAGGCGGCGGCCGGGGTGTCCGGGACACCCCGCCGCTCTCCCGACGGGCCCGACCCGGGGTCGGCCCGGCGCCCGGAGGCCGCCGCCCGGGCCGGGTGACTCGCCCGGTCGCGGTGCCGCTCGCCCGGCCGGTCACGCCGGTGGCTGGTCGACCGGGCAGGCGTACGCCGAGCGGCCACCCAGCTCCCACACCCGCACCGGCGCGCCGCAGCGCCGGCACGCCTGCCGCTTGTACACCCACCGTGCATCCGGCGCCGCCGGGTCGCTGACCACCTGGCCGGCGTCCCGGCCCAGGGCCAGGTGCCGCACCGCGAGGTCCCACAGCCGCCGCGCCGTCTCCGGCCCGACGCCCCGGGTGTCCGGATCGACGCCGGCGAGGAAGAGCAGCTCGGCCCGCCAGGCGTTGCCGATGCCCGCCCAGACCGCCTGGTCGAGCACCGCCGCGCCGACCGCGCCCCGGACGGCGGCCAGCCGGCGCACCGCCTCCGCCGGGTCGGCGTCGGCCCGCAGCGGGTCCGGCCCGAGCGAGTCGCGCAGCGCCCGCTCGCCGGCGGCCGGGAGCGGCTCGCACCGGATCGGGGCGATCAGGTCGTACGCGACGGCGGCGCCGGTCAGCCGCAGCCGCACCCCGGCGCGCGGGGCGGCGGTCGGGTCGTCGTACCGCAGGAACAGCCCGCGCAGGCCGAGGTGCACGTGCAGGGTCGGGCTGCCGTCCAGGTGGTAGAGCAGGTGCTTGCCGTACGCCTCCACCGCGCGCAGCCGCCGCCCGTCGTAGGGGCCGGGGTCGAAGCGGCCCTGCGGGCTGGAGACCGCGAGCACCTGCCCGGCGAGCGCGGTGTGCTGCTCGCGGGCGTAGCGGTGGATCAGGTGCCCCTCGGGCACGTCAGCGGCCTCGGCGGGACACGGCGGGCATGGTGGCGGATACCCGGCGCGCCCGGCCGGAAACGTCGTCACGGGCGGGAAGAAGGGCGGTCGGTCCGCAGTTGTACCGGTTCGTGACCGACGTCGCCGCGCAGTCCCGGCTGCTCGACATCCGGCGGATCTTCGTGGAGCCGGAGGCCGCCGCGCTCCCGCGCGGCCAGCAGGTGCTGGCCCGCTTCCCCGAGGCCGAGCGGATCGAGATCGACAGCCACACCCGCATCCCGGAGCTGTACGGCGACGAGACGAACGTGACCCGCTGGGTGCGGATCAAGACCGAGACCCTCGTGCTCGGGGTGAAGAAGTCGCTCACCGCCCGGCCGAACGGCCGCTCCAGCGACTTCATCGCCCCCTCCACCGCCAACGGCTGCGCCATGGCGTGCGCCTACTGCTACGTCCCGCGGCGCAAGGGCTACAGCAATCCCGTCACGGTCTTCGCCAACATCGAGCGGATCACCGGCTACCTGACCCGGCACGTGGCCCGGCAGGGCGTGAAGGACACCCCGAACCAGTGCGACCCGCACGCGTGGGTGTACGACATCGGCGAGAACTCGGACTGCTCCCTGGACGCCCGGGTCAGCGACAACGTCCGGGACCTGGTCACCTGCTTCCGCGACCTGCCCACCGCGAAGGCCAGCTTCGCCACCAAGCACGTCAACCGGGACCTGCTGGACTGGGACCCGCGCGGGCGTACCCGGATCCGGTTCTCGCTGATGCCCGCCCGGGACGCCAGGCTGCTCGACATCCGCACGTCCCCGATCGCCGAGCGGATCGCCGCCATCGACGACTTCGTCGCCGCCGGCTACGAGGTGCACGTCAACCTCAGCCCGGTGGTGGTACGCGACGGCTGGCTCGACGACTGGGTGGAGCTGCTCGACCAGCTCGACGCCGGGATCGGGCCCCGGGCCCGGGCGCAGCTCGCCGCCGAGGTCGTCTTCCTCACCCACAACGACCGGCTGCACGAGGTCAACCTCGGCTGGCACCCGAAGGCCGAGGAACTGCTCTGGCGCCCGGAGCTCCAGCAGCCCAAGCGCTCGCAGACCGGCGGCTGGAACGTGCGCTACCGCACCGGCGACAAGGGCCGCTACGTCGCCGCGCTGACCGGGCTGATCGCGGCCCGGACGCCGTACTGCCGGATCCGGTACGCCTTCTAGCCGGCCCGGCCGGGCCACGTCGGCCCGGCCGGCGCGACGGTCACGCGTAGAGGCGGCTGACCGTCTCGGCGACGCAGACCGGCTTGCCGCCCGCGTCGCTCTCCACGGTGACCGCGGCCACCAGTTGCACGCCGCCGTCCACCGGGGACACCTCGGCGATGGTGGCGGCGGCCCGCACCGCGCCGCCGACCCGGACCGGGGCCGGGAACCGCACCCGGTTCAGCCCGTAGTTGATGCCCATCCGCACCCCGTGCACCCGGTAGAGCCGGCCGACCAGCGCCGGCAGCAGGGACAACGTCAGGTAACCGTGGGCGATGGTGCCGCCGAACGGGCCGGTGGCGGCCCGTTCGGGGTCGACGTGGATCCACTGGTGGTCGTCGGTGGCGTCGGCGAAGAGGTCGACCCGGCTCTGGTCGACCCGCTGCCAGTCGCCGGGGCCGATGGTCTCGCCGACTGCGGCGGCCAGTTCGTCGAGGGAGGCGAAGGTCCTCATGCCAGGTGCCCTCCGAGCTTGGTGTAGCCGCGCAGCAGGTCGCGGGAGATGATCAGCCGCTGCATCTCGTCGGTGCCCTCGAAGATCCGGTAGAGCCGGACCTGCCGGTACCAGCGTTCGATCGGCAGCTCCCGGGTGTAGCCCATGCCGCCGTGGATCTGCAGCACCCGGTCGACCACCCGGTTGACCATGCCGGCCCCGTAGAGCTTGGCCATCGACGAGGCGTGCCGGGGGTCCATGCCCTGGTCCACGGTCCAGGCCGCCCGCAGGATGAGCCAGCGGGCCGCCTCCAGCTCGGTCTCGGAGTCGGCGATCATCCACTGGATCGCCTGGTTCTCGCCGATCGGCCGGCCGAACGTCTGCCGGCTGTTGGCCTGGTCGATCGCCATCCGCAGCGCCCGCTCGGCGATGCCCACCGCGTGCGACGGGATGGTGTAGCGGCCCTTGCCGATCCACTCCATCCCGAGGGTGAAGCCCTGCCCCAGCTCGCCGAGAATGTTGCGGCCGGGCACCCGCACGTCCTCGAAGACCAACGAGGCCGGCCCGCCCTCGCCCATCGTCTGGATGAACTCCGACCGCCAGCCCATCGACCGGTCCACCAGGAAGGCGGTGGCGCCGCCGTTGCGGGCCCCCTTCTCAGGGTCGGTCACCGCGATCACGATGGCGAAGTCGGCGTCGTTGCCGCCGGTGATGAAGGTCTTCTCACCGTTGAGGATCCAGTCGTCACCGTCGCGGCGGGCGCTCAGCTTGATGTTGGCCGCGTCCGACCCGGCGCCCGGCTCGGTGATCGCGAAGCAGCTGCGCCGCTCACCCTCGATGGTCGGGATCAGGTACTCCCGCTTCTGCTCCTCGTTGCAGTGGAACAGGATGTTGTCCGCCTCGCCGCCGAACCGGAACGGCACGAACGAGCGGCCGATCTCGGTCCAGATCAGCGACTGGGTGACCGCCGGCAGGTCCATGCCGCCGTACTCCTCCGGCGTGGCCAGCCCCCAGAAGCCGAACGCGCGCGCCTTGAGCTGCAACTCGCGCAGCTCGCTGTGCTCCAGGCCGGGCCGGTGCGCCCGTTCCCGCCGCAGCAGCTCCTGCTCCAGCGGCATGACCTCCTTGGTGATGAAGTCGCGTGCGGTGTCGCGGATGGCCCGCTCGGTGTCGGAAAGCGCGAAGTCCATGTCCCCTCCGGGTGGTGAGCCGGTCGCGCCTCAGCGCGCGCCGCCGTTGACGTACAGGGTCTGGCCGCTGACGTACGAGGCGTCGTCGCTGGCCAGGAAGGCGATCACCGAGGCGATCTCGGCCGGCTGGGCGACCCGGCGCAGCGGGGTGTGCTCGGCGACCATCCGCTGGTGCTCCTCCGGGCTGCTGCCCACCCGCTGGGCGGTGGCAGCGGTCATCGCGGTGGCCACGTAGCCCGGGGCGACCGCGTTCACCGTCACGTTGAACGGGCCGAGCTCGAGGGCGAGGGTGGCGGTCAGGCCCTGCACGCCGGCCTTGGCCGCCGCGTAGTTGACCTGCCCCCGGTTGCCGAGGGCGGAGCGGCTGCTGAGGTTGACGATCCGCCCGTACCGGGCCGCGACCATGTGCTGCTGGGCCGCCTGGCAGCAGAGGAACATGCTGGTCAGGTTGGTGGTCAGCACCGCCTCCCAGCCTTGCAGGGGCATCTTGAACAGCAGGTCGTCGCGGGTGATGCCGGCGTTGTTCACCAGCACGTGCAGCCCGCCGTAGGTGCGTACCACCCGGTCGGTCATCGCGGCCACCGCGTCGGGGTCGGTCACGTCGCATCCGATGCCGACGGCCCGGCCGCCGGTCGCGGTGATCTCGTCGGCGACGCCCTGGCTGCGCTCGGCATCGAGGTCGACCACGGCGACGGCGGCCCCCTCGGCGGCCAGCCGGTGCGCGGTGGCGGCGCCGATGCCCTGCGCGGCGCCGGTGACGACGGCGACCCGGTCGGCGAATCTGGTCACGGTTGCTCCCTTGGGGTCAGAAGGCGTTCACGCCGGTGAGCGCGCGGCCGATGAGCAGCTGCTGGATCTGGCTGGTGCCCTCGTAGAGGGTGCCGACGCGGGCGTCGCGCAGGTACTTGCCGACCGGGTACTCGTCGATGTAGCCGTACCCGCCGAAGACCTGGACCGCGTTGTTGGCCGCCCGGACGGCGGCCTCGCTGGCGAAGAGCTTGGCCATCGACGCCTCGGTGGCGAACGGCTGGCCGCGGTCGATCAGGTCGGCCACCCGCCAGACCAGCAGCCGGGCGGCGGCGGTGTCGACGGCGATGGCGGCGAGCAGTTGCTGCACCAGCTGGTGCCCGGCGATGGGCTTGCCGAACTGGGTGCGCTGCCCGGCGTAGCCGACCGCGGCGTCCAGGCAGCCCTGGGCGATGCCGACGCAGCCGGCGGCCACCGACATCCGGCCCTTGGCCAGGGTGGCCAGCGCCAGCCGGAAGCCGGCGCCCTCGTCGCCGAGGCGCGCCGAGTCGGGCACCCGGACGGCGTCGAAGCGGAGTTCGCCGGTGGCCTGCCCGCGCAGGCCGAGCTTGCCGTGGATCTCCCGCCGGATCAGCCCGGGCGCGTCGGTGGGCACCAGGAACGCGGTGATGCCCCGGTGCCCCGGGCCGCCGGTGCGGGCGAAGACCAGGGCGACGTCGGCGGTGGTGCCGTTGGTGATGAACGTCTTGGTGCCGGTGATCAGCCAGTCGCCGCCGTCGCGGACCGCCCGGGTGGTCAGCGCGGCCGCGTCCGAGCCGCTGTCCGGTTCGGTCAGCGCGAAGCAGCCCAGCGCGGCGCCGGTGCAGAGCCGGGGCAGCCACTGCGCCCGCTGCTGGGCCGACCCGTGCCCGGCGATGGACTTGGCGACCAGCCCGAGCGAGACCGAGACGATGCCCCGCACGGCCGAGTCGCCCCGGCCGAGCTCCTCCAGCACCAGGCAGTAGGAGAGGTGGTCGCCGCCGGACCCGCCGTCCTCCTCGGGGATGGTCAGCCCGAGGAAGCCGAGCCCGCCGAGCTTTCCGACGATCTCCGGGTCGACCGACTCCCGCCGGTCCCAGGCCGCCGCGTGCGGGGTCACCTCGCGGTCGACGAACTCCGCGGCGAGCCGGCGGACCGCCGCCTGCTCGGCGGAGAGCTGAAGGTCCATGCCCGTTAAACTAGCGGTGCAAGTTTAACTCCGTCCAGACCCGGCTGTGGCAGAGTTTGCGGCGGACCGTCGAGCGAGGGAGGGAGGGACGCATGCCCCGGCCACGGCAGGCGCTGCTCAGCCGACAGCGGATCGTCGAGGCCGCCGCCGCGCTGATCGACGCGGAGGGGCTGGAGGGGTTCTCCACCCGCCGGCTCGCCGCCGAACTCGGGGTGCGCGGGCCGTCGCTCTACAACCACTTCGCCACCAAGGACGAGATCCTCGACGCGGTGGCGGACAGCATCACCGGCCAGGTGGACGTGTCGTTCTTCGGCCGGGTCGACTGGCGGGAGGCGCTGCGCCGGTGGGGGCACTCCTACCGGGCGGCGCTGGCCGCACACCCGAACATCGTGCCGTACCTGGCGCGCGGGCCGGGGCGGCGGCCGGCGGCGCTGGCCATGGCCGACGCCGTCTACGGTGGACTGGTCGACGCCGGCTGGCCGCCGGCCCGGGCCACCCACATCGGCGCGCTGATGCGCTATTTCGTGGCCGGTTCGGCGCTCGGGTCGTTCGCCCGCGGCTTCGTCGAGGACCCGGGGCTCTACGCCGAGCAGTATCCGCACCTGACCCAGGCGCACCGGCTCGCCGAGCACCAGCAGCGGGTGGACGAGGGCGCCTTCGCGCTCGGCCTCGACGCGCTCATCGACGGCCTCTCCCGCACCTACGAGGCACACATCGGGCCGCTGTCGCCCCTCCCGCCGGCCGGCACGGCGTACTAGAGTCAAAACTTGCACTGCTAGTTTTCGCCGACGTACGTGAGGGGCTCGATGGATCTCGCACGGACCGACATCTACCTCGACGGGGCCTGGGTCGCCGCCTCCTCCGGGCAGACCCTGGCGGTGCGCAACCCGGCGACCGAGGAGGTCGTCGCGACCGTGCCGGCCGGCACGGCGGACGACGTCGACCGGGCCGTCGGGGCGGCCCGGGCCGCCTTCCCCGGCTGGGCCGGCACCGCCCCGGCCGAGCGGGCCGCCGCCCTGGACCGGCTGCACGCCGCGCTCACCGCCCGGACGCACACGATCGCCCGGACGGTCGCGACAGAGCTGGGCACCCCGCTGAAGGTCGCCGTCCGGGTGCAGGCCGGGTTGCCGCTGACCGTGCTGCGCAGCTACGTCGAACTGGCCGGCCGGCCACCGGCGGAGGAGACGGTCGGCAACTCGCTGGTCGTCCGCGAACCGGTCGGCGTGGTCGGCGCAATCACTCCGTGGAACTACCCGCTGCACCAGGTGGTCGCGAAGCTGGCTCCCGCGCTGGCCGCCGGCTGCACGGTGGTGCTCAAGCCCAGCGAACTGACCCCGCTGACCGCGTACCTGCTCTTCGACGCGATCCACGAGGCCGGCTTCCCGCCCGGCGTGGTCAACCTGGTGCCCGGCACCGGCGCGGAGGTGGGCGAGGCCATCGCCGCCCACCCGGACGTGGACATGGTCTCCTTCACCGGTTCCACCGCCACCGGCCGCCGGATCTCCCACCTGGCCGCCGACCGGATCGCCCGGGTGGCCCTGGAACTCGGCGGCAAGTCCGCCAACGTGATCCTCGACGACGCCGACCTGGCCACCGCGGTGAAGGTCGGCGTCGGCAACGCCTTCCTCAACTCCGGCCAGACCTGCACCGCCTGGACTCGGATGCTGGTGCACCGGGACCGCTACGACGAGGCGCTGGCCCTGGCCGCCAAGGCCGCCGAGGGCTACCGGCTCGGCGACCCGTTCGACCCGGCCACCCGGCTCGGCCCGCTCGTCTCCGCCGCGCAGCGGGAACGGGTCACCGGGCACGTCGCCCGGGGGCTGGCCGACGGTGGCCGGCCGGTCGCCGGCGGACCGGACGCCCCGCTGCCCGAGCGCGGCTTCTTCGTCGCCCCGACCGTGATCGCCGACGTCGACCCGGACAGCGCCCTGGCCCAGGAGGAGGTCTTCGGTCCGGTGCTCGCGGTCATCCCGGTCGACGACGAGGACGCGGCGGTGGCCGTCGCCAACAACTCCCGGTACGGGCTGGCCGGCGCGGTCTGGTCGGCCGACGAGGAACGGGCGCTGCGGGTGGCCCGGCGGATGCGCACCGGGGCGGTCGACGTCAACGGCGCGCCGTTCAACCCGCTCGCCCCGTTCGGCGGCTACAAGCAGTCCGGCCTCGGTCGCGAGCTGGGCCGCTACGGGCTGGACGAGTTCCTCCAGACCAAGGCCATCCAGCGGTGAGGGCGCTGGTCGCCCGGGCGGCGGGCGCGCCGCTGCGGGTGGAGGAGGTGGAGTTGCCCGCCGCCGCGCCCGGCGAGGTGCGGGTGGGCATCCGGGCCGCCGGCGTCTGCCACTCCGACCTGTCCATGGTGAACGGCACGCTGGCGCCGCCGTACCCGCTGGTGCTGGGGCACGAGGCCGCCGGCGTGGTGGTCGAGGTCGGCGCCGGCGTGGACCGGGTCGTGCCCGGCGCGCACGTGGTGCTGAACTGGGCGCCGCCGTGCCGGCAATGCTGGTACTGCGGGCGCGGCGAGCCGTGGCTCTGCGAGCGGGCCGGGTCCCCCGCGGCCGCGCGGGGCCGGACGTCCGCCGGCGAGCCGCTGCACGTCACGCTCGGCCTCGGCGCGCTGGCCGAGGAGGTGGTGGTGCCGCAGGACGCGGTGATCCCGGTCCCGGCGGAGCTGCCCTTCGCCGCCGCCGTGCTGCTGGGCTGCGCCGTGCTCACCGGGGTCGGGGCGGTGCGCCGCACCGCGCGGGTGGCTCCCGGCGAATCGGTGGCGGTGATCGGCCTCGGCGGGGTGGGCCTGTCGGTGGTCTCCGCCGCCCGGGCGGCCGGCGCCGACCCGGTGCTCGCCGTCGACGTGTCACCGGCCAAGGCGGAGCTGGCCGCCGCCGCCGGCGCCACCGCGTTCCTGCTCGCCGACGACGCGCTCAACCGGGCGGTCCGGGAGCGGACCGGGGGCCGCGGCGTCGACCACGCGCTGGAGTGCGTCGGGCGGAGCGCCACCATCCGCACCGCCTGGCGGGCCACCCGGCGCGGCGGGCAGGTGACCGTGGTCGGCATGGGCGGCAAGGACGACGTCGTCGGCCTCAGCGCCCTGGACATCTTCCACTCGGCCCGGACGCTGCGCTCCTCGGTCTACGGGTCGTCCGACCCGGACCGGGACGTGCCGGAACTCGCCCGGGCCGTGCTGGACGGCACCCTCGACCTGGCTCCGCTGATCACCGACCGGACCGATCTGGACGGCGCCGCGGCGGCGTTCGACCGGATGGCCCGGGGCGAGGGCGCCCGCACCGTCGTGCTGCCCTGACCGCCGCCCGGCCGGCACGGTGGTCAACTGATCGCCCGGGCCAGTTCGGTGCGCGAGCGGATGCCGAGCCGGTGGAAGATGTTGCGCAGGTGGTGGTCGACCGTACGGGTGGAGAGGAACATCCGGGCCGCGATCTCCCGGTTGGTGGCGCCCTCGGCGACTAGTTGCGCGATCCGCAGTTGCTGGCCGGTGAGCAGCCGCGCCGCCGGCAGGTCCGGCGTGCCGACCGACTCCCCCGCCGCCCGCAGCTCTGCGGTGGCCTGCTCGGCCCACGCGGTCAGCCCCGACAGCACGAAGGCCTCCCGGGCGGCGTGCAGGTGCTCCCGGGCGTCCCGGGGGCGGCGGCTGCGGCGCAGCTCGCGGCCGAGGAGCAACTCGGTGCGGGCCCGCTCGAACGCCCCGGCGTCCGGCGGGTGCAGCCGCAACGCGGTGCGGAACCGGTGCTCGGCGTCGGCGCTGCCCCGGGGCGAGCAGCGCGTGGCAGCGCGCGGAGAGCGCCCGGCGGGACGGGCTCGCGGTGCTGCTGGCCCAGCGGTCGAAGACGGCGAGCGCGGCGGTGGCCGCCGACCGGTGGGCCGCCCCGGCGGCGGCCTCCACCAGGTACGGGGTGGCCATCACCTGGACCAGGACCTGCCCCCGGCCGGTGCCGGGGCGGGCCAGGGCGGTCAGCCGGGCGGCGGCCGCGCCGGGCCGGTTGTCGACCAGGTCGAGCACCGCGAGGGCCCACTGCGCCAGGGCGCGCGGCCGGCTGTGCGGCGGGGCCGCCTCGCCGATCTCCCGGATCCGGCGCAGGCTCGTGTCCCGGTCGGCCCGGACGGCCGCGAGCACGGCCAGCATGCCCAGGTGCACGCCGGCGCAGTTGACCTGCCCGGTGTCCCGGGCGACGCGCAGCCCCTCCCGCGAGGTGTCCGCCGCGGCCTCGTGCCGGCCCAGCCAGTACTCGGCGATCGCGCGCAGCTCCAGCGCCCGGGACAGCAGGGACAGCTCGCCGCGGGCGCGGGCCAGCTCGGCGGCACGCTCGGCGAGCCGGTGGGCGGCGCTGTCCACCGCGACCAGCAGGCCGGCGACCGCCGCGCAGGTCAGCGCGGTCGGGGTGAGATCCGCCCCGGTCAACCGGTTGCCGAGGACGACGGCCCGGCGCAGCGCGGGCCCGCCCCGCTCGTGGTCACCGCGCAGCGTCGCCGCCACCCCGGCAACCAGCGCGGTCATCAGTTCGGCGGCGGGCGGGTCGCCGGGCCGGCGTAACGCCGACACCCGGCGCGCCACCTCGGCGTACCGGTACTGGTCGCCGGAGAAGCAGACCGCCTCACCGGCACGGACCAGCGCGCCGAGGGCGGCGAGGCGGTCGGTGGCGGAGACCGCGTCCGCGGCGGCCAGCAGGGTGCCCGCGGCGGCCGACGGCGCGCCGCACCGCAGTTCCAGCTCGCCGCGGAGCAGGCCGACCCGGCCGGTCACGGTCGGGTCCGCCGAGCGGGTCACCCGCGGGTCGGCCAGCAGCCGGCGGGCCCACTGTGGCCGGCCGGTCGTCCAGGCGTGCCGGGCGGCGGCCACCAGCCGGGCGGCGGCGTGCCGCGGCTCGGTGCTGAGGTCGGCGGCCCGGCACAGCGCCCGGGCCGCGATGTCCCCGGCCGCGTCGCCGGCCGCCGCCTCGAGTTCCGCCGCCAGCGCCGGGTCCGGGGGCACCGCCGCGGCCGCGCGGTGCAGGGCCCGACGCAGCCGCTGGCCGGGGCCGTCGAGCACGTCGGCGAGGAGCAGGTGGGCCGCGCGCCGCTCGGCCAGCGGCACGCTCTCCGCGACCACCGCCCGGGCCAGCGGCTGCGCCAGGGCGACCCGCCGCACGTCGACCCGGACCAGGCCGGCGGCCTCCGCCGGGGCGAGCGCCTCGACCGCGGTGCCGGCGGCCCGTGCGGCCCGTACCAGGGTGGCGGGGTCGCCCTCCGGGTCGAGCGCGGCGAGCAGCAGCACCCGCCGGGTGTCGGCCGGCAGCCGGTCCAGCCGGGCGCGGTACCCGCGCCCCAGCGCCCCGTCGACCGGCGGCGCCTCCGGCAGCGGCTCCTCGCCACGGCACTGGCCGGGGCTGAGCACCTCGGCGAGGTCCACCAGGGCCTGCGGGTTGCCTCCGGCGACCGCGGTGAGTGCGGTGGCCACCGCCGGCGCGATGCCGGGCAGCCGGTCGGCGAGCAGGGCGGCGCCGGCCCGGTCGTCGAGGGGCCGCAACCGGTGCCGGGGCACCCCACCGGCCACCGCGTCCGTTCCCGCCGTCAGCAGCACGGTGACCGGCAGGTGGCGCAGCCGGCGGGCCACGAAACCCAGCACCTCCGCGGTCGGCCGGTCGCCCCGGTCGACGTCGTCCATCGTCAACAGCAACGGACGGTCCCGGGCGGCGACGGCGAGCAGCCCCAGCACGGCCACCGACAGGGCGAGCCGGTGGTGGGCGGGACAGCCCGCGCCGGCCAGCGCCCGCCGCAGCACCCCGCGCTGCGGCTCGGGCAGCGCGTCGGCGCGGTCGAGCAGCGGATCGAGCAGGCGGTGCAGTCCCGCGTACGGCAGCCCGGCCTCCTCCGCGAGCCCCGCGCCGGCCAGCACGGTACGGCTCCCGGCGTGCCGGTGCGCGTAGCCGACGAGCACGCTGCGGCCGGTGCCCGGCTCGCCCCAGAGCAGCAGCGCTCCTCCGGCGACCGGCGGGCCGTCGAGCAGCCGCCGGATGGCCGCGCACTCGGCGTCACGGCCGAACAACCCGGTTAATTGCACTGTTGATGCAGTAACCATGCATCGAGTGTCACCTATCGGCAACCGGAAGGAAAGAGTCGGCTCCCCGGTATCGGGGCCGGTCAGCGGGGCGTCACGTCGGCGAGCAGCGCGCCCACCGTGCGGGCCATCACCGCCCGGGCCTGGTCCACGCCCAGCCCCAGCCCGTCCCGCAGCATCGACCAGGCCGGCCACATGCTCGCCGCGACCAGCGCGTGCACCAGCTGCTCCCGGCCCGACCCGGCCTGCGCCAGCTCGGCCGCGAAGAGCTGCTCGACCTCGTCACGGACCCGCGCTATGTGCTTGAGCCGGTTGCGGTGCAGCTGCTCGGAGACCGGCTCGCGCATCTGGGCGGCCCGGGCGGACGGCGCGATGAGCTGGAGCAGCCGGGCCCGCTGCCGGCAGTACGCGTCGATTCGCTTGGCCAGCGGCAGCGCCGGCGAGATCGGCCGGTACGCGGCGTCCTGCTGGCGGAGCACCTCCGCGCCACTGGCCTCGAAGAGCGTCTCCATGTCCTTGAAGTTGGTCCAGAGCGTCCGCAGCGAGATGCCGGCCCGCTCGGCGATGCGCTCGCCGGTCGGTCGCAGGTCGCCCTCGGAGATCAGCGCGAGGTGCGCCTCGACGATCGCCGCCCGGGTGCGCTCGGCCCGGGCGGTCCGCCCGTCGACCCGGCCCGGTGCCTCGGCCCCGCCCATCCGCGCTCGTCCCCTCACCGCTGCCACGTCGTCCCACCGCCTCGCCGAGTCTAGACGCGGGCCGTGGGCCGGACCGGCTGGTGCCGGCGCAGTTCCCGGCGGGCCAGCGACTGCCGGTGCACCTCGTCCGGGCCGTCGGCCAGCCGCAGCGCCCGGGCCTTGACCCAGAGCCGGGCCAGCGGCGTGTCCTGGCTGACCCCGGCCGCCCCGTGCGCCTGGATGGCCCGGTCGATCACCCACTGGACGGTCTCCGGCACCGCGATCTTGATCGCCTGGATCTCGGTGTGCGCGGCCCGGTTGCCCACCGTGTCCATCAGCCAGGCGGTCTTGAGCACGAGCAGGCGGGCCTGCTCCAGGCGGACCCGGGCCTCGGCGATCCAGTCCCGGATCACCCCCTGCGCGGCCAGCGGCCCGCCGAACGCGTGCCGGTCGGCGACCCGCCGGCACATCAGCTCGACGGCCCGTTCCGCCATGCCGACCAGTCGCATGCAGTGGTGCACCCGGCCCGGTCCGAGGCGGGCCTGCGAGATGGCGAAGCCCTCGCCCTCCGCGCCGATCAGGTTGCCCACCGGCACCCGGGCGTCGACGAAGTCGACCTCGGCATGGCCGCCGTGGTCGCTGTCGTCGTACCCGAAGGTCCGCAGGCCGCGGCGGACGGTCACGCCCGGGATGTCGCGCGGCACCAGAATCTGGCTCTGCTGCCGGTGCCGGGGCGCGGCCGGGTCCGTGCGTCCCATCACGACGAAGACCGCGCACTTCGGGTCGAGCGCCCCGGTGACGAACCACTTCCGGCCGTTGACCACGTACTCGTCGCCGTCGCGCTCGATCCGGGTGGCGATGTTGGTGGCGTCCGACGACGCGACGGCCGGCTCGGTCATCGCGAACGCGGAGCGGATCCGACCGTCCAGCAGCGGGGTGAGCCAGCGCTCCCGCTGCTCCGGGCTGCCGAACAGGGCCAGCAGCTCCATGTTGCCGGTGTCCGGCGCCGCGCAGTTGAGCGCGACCGGGGCCAGCCCGGGTGACCGGCCGGTGATCTCGGCCAGCGGCGCGTACTGCAGGTTGGTCAGGCCCGCGCCGTGCTCGCCGGGGAGGAAGAGGTTCCACAGGCCCCGCCGGCGGGCCTCGGCCCGCAGGTCGGCGACGACCGGCGGGGCGGCCCACGGGTCGGCGCGCTCCCGCGCCTGCTTCTCGAAGACGGGCTCGGCCGGATGGATCCGCTCGGCCATGAAGGCGAGCAGCCGTTCCCGCAGCCGCTCGGTGGTCTCGTCGTAGCGGAAGTCCATCAGGCGCTCCGTCTCCTCCGTGGACGCTGGGTCAGGTGCCCGGCGAGCCGGCGCAGGTCGAGGGCGGGCAGCTCAGCCATGCCGGCGCTCGACGTCGCGCTGGGTCCGGTTCATCGCCCGCAGCCAGCGGTCCGGATCGGCGGCGCGGTGGGCGTACCAGGCCGCGACCTCGGGGTGCGGCAGCACCAGGAAGCGGTCGTCGGCCAGCGCCGCGCTGACACAGCCCGCCACCTGCTCGGCGCTGACCGCGCCGGCGTCGAGCAGGGCGGAGCTCGTACCGTCGGCGGCGGCCAGCATCGGCGTCCGCACCCCCTGCGGGCAGAGCGCCTGGACGGTGATCCCGCGGTGGGCGTAGCTCGCCCGGAGCCACTCGGCGAAGGCCAGCGCGGCGTGCTTGGTCACCGAGTAGGGCGCATTGCCGAGCAGCGTGAGCAGACCCGCCGCGGAGGCGGTGACCAGCAGCCGGCCGCGGCCGGCGGCGAGCCAGTGCGGCAGCAGCTCGCGCGCGGCGAGCACGTGCGCCATCACGTTCACCCGCCAGGCCCGCTCCCACGCCTCGTCCGGCGCGTCGGCGCCGCCGGCCGGGGCCACCCCCGCGTTGGCGCAGAAGAGGTCGACCGCGCCGAGGCGGTCCCGGGCGAAGCCGACCAGGGCGGCCACCCCGGCCGGATCGGCCGCGTCGCCGGGGCAGGCGTACGCCCCGATCCGTGCCGCCACCGCCCGGGCGGTCGCGGCGTCCAGGTCGTTGACCACCACCCGGGCGCCGTCGGCGGCGAACCGGGTGGCGAGGGCGGCGCCGATGCCGGACCCGGCCCCGGTCACCACCACGCCCGCCCCGGCCACGACCAGCCCGCGGGACGGCGCGGTCATCCGGTGATCCGGCCGGCGAGGCCGACGCCGCCGTCGAGGACCAGGGTCTGCCCGGTGATCCAGGCCGCGTCGGCGGAGGCGAGGAAGGCGACCGCGCCGGCGACGTCCTCGGGTACGCCGAGCCGTCGCAGCGGGTACGCCCGGGCGACCTCGTCCTCCCGGCCCTCGTGCAGCGCCGCCGCGAACCGGGTCTTCACCACGGCCGGGGCCACCGCGTTGACCCGGACCGCCGGGGCCAGCTCGACGGCCAGACAGGCGGTGAGGTGGTTGACCGCGGCCTTGCTGACCCCGTAGAACGCGATGCCCGGTGACGGGGTCAGGCCGGCGATCGAGGAGACGTTGACGACGCAGCCGCCGCGGTCGGTCATCCCCGCCGCGCAGAGCTCCTGCACCCAGCCGAGCGTGCCGACCAGGTTGACGTCGAGGATCTTGCGGGCCGCGGCCAGGTCCAGTCCGGCCAGTGGCCCGTGGACCGGGTTGATGCCGACGTTGTTGACCAGCACGTCCACCGGCCCGAACTCCTCGCCGACCCGGCGGACCGCCGTCCGGCGGTGCTCGGCGTCGTCGGCCCGGCCGGGCACGGCCAGCGCGCGAGCCGGGCCGCCCAGCTCGGCCACCGCCTCGGCCAGCGCCTCGGGGTGGCGGGCGGTCAGGCCGACCCGGGCCCCCTCGGCGACCAGCCGGCGGGCGACCGCCAGGCCGATCCCGCGGCTGGCCCCGGTGACCAGGGCGACCCGACCGGCCAATCGACCTGAATCTGCATTCACAATGCAGATAGTAGGAGGGCGGGACGAGGGCGTCAACGACGGATGCCGATGACCATCTCACATTCCGTTGACACGGCCGCCGGATAACCGCACCGTCGGTGCAGATATCGCTTGCCCGTTTCGGGAAAGGAACCCCGCCATGCCGGAAGCCGTCATCGTCGCCGCCGCCCGATCACCGATCGGGCGGGCGAACAAGGGCTCCCTGCGCGAGCTGCGCGCCGACGACCTGGCCGCCACGATCGTGCGGGCCGCCCTGGACCAGGTTCCCCAGCTCGACCCGGCCGAGATCGACGACCTGATGCTCGGGTGCGGCCAGCCCGCCGGTGAGCAGGGCTACAACCTCGCCCGCGTGGTGGCCGTCCTGCTCGGGCTCGACCACCTGCCCGGCACCACCGTCAACCGGTACTGCTCCTCGTCCCTGCAGACCACCCGGATGGCCCTGCACGCCATCCGCGCCGGCGAGGGCGACGTCTTCGTCTCGGCCGGCGTGGAGTGCGTCTCCCGTTACCACCGGGGTCGCAGCGACGGGCACCCGGACAGCACCAACCCGCGGTTCGGCGGCGCGACGGCGCGCACCGCCGCGCGGGCCGCCGGCGGGGCGCCGGCCTGGCGCGACCCGCGCGCGGACGGCGAGCTGCCGGACGTCTACGTCGCCATGGGACAGACCGCGGAGAACGTGGCCCAGCTCCGCGGGATCTCCCGCGACAGCCAGGACGAGTTCGCCGTACGGTCGCAACTGCTCGCCGAGAAGGCGATCGCCGACGGCTTCTGGGCCCGGGAGATCACTCCGGTCAGCGTGCCCGGCGGCACGGTGGTCGCCGCCGACGACGGCCCGCGCCCCGGGGTGACCCTGGCGGCGGTGGCGGCGCTGCCACCGGTGTTCCGGCCGGACGGCACGGTGACCGCCGGCAACTCCTGCCCGCTCAACGACGGGGCCGCGGCACTCGTCGTGATGTCCGACGTCCGGGCCCGGGCGCTGGGCATCACCCCGCTGGCCCGGATCGTCGCCACCGGCCTGAGCGCGCTCTCCCCCGAGGTCATGGGGCTCGGGCCGGTGGAGGCGTCCCGGCGGGCGCTGCGCCGCGCCGGGATGTCCATCGCGGACGTCGACCTGGTCGAGATCAACGAGGCGTTCGCGGCCCAGGTGCTGCCGAGCGCCCGCGAGCTGGGCGTCGACTGGGACCGGCTCAACGTCAACGGCGGCGCGATCGCGGTCGGGCATCCGTTCGGCATGACCGGCGCCCGGATCACCACCACCTTGCTCAACTCGCTGCGCTGGCACGACCGGCAGGTCGGGCTGGCGACCATGTGCGTGGGCGGCGGCCAGGGCATGGCGATGATCGTCGAGCGGCTCAGCTGACCAGGGCCGAGGTCGCGCCCCGGCCACGCCCGGTCGCCGGTGACCGGGCGTGGCCGGGCGGCCGGGCGCGGTCGAGCAAGCCGCGCCCGGCCGGTCCTCACGAGGCGGTGGGGATCCCGTTGGCCGGCGGGGTCACCGGGGCGGCGGTGTACTCCCGCACCGGGCCGTCGCCCTCGTCCGTCTCGTACGCCGGCCCGAAGTAGGCCTGCACCCCGCCGCTGACCCGGGTCAGCCGTTCCCCGCCGTAGCCGGAGTGGTCGGTGGCGGAGAAGCGCAGGGGTGCCAGCCCCGGGCCCTGGTAGCCGCCCCTGCTGACCTCGTCGAGCACCGACTCGCGGGTCAGGTCCTTGCCCGCGGCCTGGAGCACCTGCACGAAGAGGTAGCCGACCGCCATCCCGTAGACGGTGTTGCCGTCGAACGGCGCGTCCCCGTTGTGCTCCTTGTTGACCTTGCTGAAGAGCTGGATCCACGGGTTGGCGGTGTCGTTCTGCATGGGCAGGTAGTTGACGCCGATCATGCCCTCCAGCAGCGGCGCGGCGTCGCCGAGCTGCTTGGCCAGGGTCGGGTGGTCGGCGCCCACGTTGGAGACCAACCACTGCGGCTTGTAGCCCAGCCGGGCCGCGGTGCCGACGGCCAGGGCGGTGAAGCCGGGCACGGTGGCCAGGACGACCACCTCGCAGCCGGCCGCCTTGAACGCGCCGATCTGCGGCGCCACGTTGGTGTTGCTGGTGACGTACGTCTGCTTGGCCACCACCGCGCCCGCGCCGAGCACCTGCTCCACCCCGGCCAGGCTGTCCCGACCGAAGTCGTCGTCCTGACCGAGGAAGCAGACCTTGCGGCCGGGCAGCGCGGTCTTCACGTGGTTGGCGAGGATCTTGCCCTCCACGGTGTAGTCGGGGTTGAACCCGAACGTGCCCGGATACTTGTCCGGCTGGTCCCAGCTGCGGCTGCCGGAGGCGACGAAGAGGTCCGGCACCCGGTTGCTCTTGAGGAAGTCGAGCACCCCGGTGTGGGTCGGCGTGCCGAGCCCGTTCAGGACGGCGAAGACCTTGTCCTGCAGGACCAGCTGGCGGACCACCTGCTGGGTGTTCGCCGGGTTGTACCCGTCGTCCATGATCTTGTAGGTGATCTTCCGGCCGTGCACGCCGCCGTTGGCGTTGACGTAGTCGAAGTACGCCTTGGTGGCCGGTGCGATCTTGGAGTAGCCGGCCGAGGCCGGGCCGGTCAGCGGCATGTGGGTGCCGACCACGATCTCGGTGTCGGTGACGCCGGGCACCGGCCCGCGTCCCGACCCGCCGCCGCCGTCGCCGCTGCACGCGGCGGAGGTGACGAGCAGGGTGATGGCGGTGGCGATCGCGAGACCACGTCGTGTCGAGGGTGGCATGGGGACACCGACCTTTCCTCGGTCCGGTTCTGTTGGCGGGTGGCGGGTGGAGCGGGGTGGACGGGGGCCCGGGTCGGTTCAGGACCGGCGACGGCCCGGCAGGCGGGCCACCAGCACCCGGCCGAGACGGGCCAGCAGGCCCTGCACGCCGCCGGGCGCGGCGATCATGACGACGATCAGGGTGACCCCGAAGATGGCCAGCGGGAGGTTGCCCTCCATCCGCTGCGCCACGGCTGGGGAGAGGGTGACCTGCTCGGTCAGGGTGTGGGTGAGATCGGGCAGGGCGACCAGCAGGACGGCGCCCCAGGCCGCCCCGGCGAGGCTGCCCAGGCCGCCGATGACGACGGCCATCAGCAGGAACAGCGACAGGGTGAGCGAGAACGCCCCGGGCGAGACGCTCTGCGCGAGCACCGCGAGCAGGGCGCCGCCGAGCCCGGCGCCGGCGGCGCTGACCACGAAGGCGAGCACCTGCGTGCGGGCCACGTGGATGCCGGCGAGGCGGGCGGCGACCTCGTCGTCGCGGACCGCCCGGAAGGTGCGGCCGTACCGGCTGCGGACGAGGTTGGCCAGCAGCACCAGGGCGAGCAGGGTCGCCGCCGCGGTGACCCAGAGCTGCCAGCGCTCGTAGGGGAAGTACGGCCCGAGCGCGGCCGGTGGCGGCTCCACCGGCACCGACAGCCCCTGCTCGCCGTTGAAGACGCCGTCGAAGGTGACGGTCAGCGCCGGCACCACGATCGCGACGGCCAGCGTCACCCCGGCCAGGTACGGGCCGCGCAGCCGGGCGGCGGCCACGCCGACCACCGCGCCGACCACCAGCGCCGCCAGCACCGCCGCGACCAGCGAGACCGCGAGCAGCCAGCCGCCGGTGAGCCCGGCGTCGAGGAACGCGGTCTGGCAGAAGGCCACCGTGTACGCGCCGGTGGCCATCAGCGCGCCGTGCCCCAGCGAGAGCTGCCCGTTGAGGCCGGTCAGCACGGTCAGCCCGGCGGTGGCGCAGAGGTAGGCCGCCACGGTGGCGAGCTGGAAGTTGCGGAACGGCTCCAGGCCGTAGCTGACCGCCGTCAGCAGCAGTGCGGCGGCAACCGCGACGCCGAGGTGGCGCAGCAGGGTCGGAACGCCGCGCCCACCGGCGGGATGGGTGCCGGCGTCCGGCGCCGGGGTGCGCGGCGGCGTGGCCGCCCGGGTGGCGCTCACACCCGCCTCGCGGTGACCGGGGCGAACAGCCCGCCGGGGCGGACCAGCAGCACCGCCAGCAGCAGCACCAGCACGGCGAGCGGGGTGAGGTCGCTGCCGGCGTAGCCGCTGACGTAGGAGAGGAGCAGACCGACCGCGAGCCCGCCGACCACCGCCCCCGGTGGACTGTCCAGTCCGCCGACCACGGCGGCGGTGAACGCCGAGACGAAGACCAGGTCCATCGCGTGCGGGTGCAGGCCCAGCTCGGTGGGGATGACCAGCAGGCCGGCCAGCGCACCGACCCCGGAGGCCAGCGCCCAGCCGAGGGTCAGCATGCCGCCGACGTTGACCCCGAGCAGCCGGGACACCTCGGGGGCGAACGCCGCCGCGCGCATCCGCAGGCCGACCGCGGTGCGGGTGAAGATCCAGGCCAGCCCGACCACCACCACCCCGACCGCCGCGAACGCGAACAGGTCGTACGGGGAGAGCACGGCGATCCCGGCCACGGTCAGCGCGGACCGGGAGAACGGCGCCTCGGCGGGCAGGAACTCGTTGCCGTAGACCATGCCGAGGAGCGCCTGGATCAGCAGCACCAGCCCGAGGGCGACGATCACCGGGTTGAGCGGGGACGCGTGGTCGACGAAGCGCATCACCGCCAGGTCGACGACCGCGCCGAGCAGCAGCCCGGCGACGAGCGCGGCCAGGAAGCCCAGCCAGTACGAACCGGTTGCGGCCGACACGCTGTAGGCGACGTACGCGGTGGCCACCGCCATCGCGCCCTGGGCGAAGTTGACGATCCGGGCGGCTCGCCAGATCAGCACCAGGGCCAGCGCGAACGCGGCGTAGACCGCACCCCGGGACAGGCCGTCGAGGGTGAGGAAGACGAAGCGGTCCAACGGTCCTCCCGCGGGGACGAGGTGGTCAGAAACCGAGGTAGGCGTGGCGCAGGTCGTCGTCGTCGCGCAGCCGGGCGGCCGGGGCGGTGCTGACCACCCGGCCTAGCGCCATCACCACGCCCTGGTCGGCGACCGACAGCGCGCTGCGCACGTTCTGCTCGACCAGGAGCACGGTCAGCCCGGTCCGGTCGCGCAACTGGCGCAGCAGGGCCATGGTCTGGGCGACCACCCGCGGCGCCAGGCCGAGCGACGGCTCGTCGAGCAGCAGCAGCCGGGGCCGGCCGACGAGGGCCCGCCCGAGGGCGAGCATCTGCCGTTCGCCGCCGGAGAGCTGGTGGCCGAGGTGCCGCCGGCGCCGGGCCAGCGGCTCGAACAGCTGGTAGACCTCGTCGAGGGCGCGCTCCGCGTCGGCCCGGTCGCGCCGCCAGAGCCCGCCGAGCCGCAGGTTCTCGTCCACCGTCAGCTCGCCGACCACGCCGCGCCCCTCCGGGACGTGCGCCATGCCGCGGCGGACGAGCCGCTCGACCGGCACGCCCCGCAGGTCGTGCCCGGCCAGCGCGACCCGGCCGGCGACCGGGCGCAGCATGCCGGAGAGGGCGCGCAGCAGGGTGGTCTTGCCGGCCCCGTTCGCCCCCACCACCGCCGCGATGGTGCCGGCCGGCACGGTGAGGTCGACCCCGTGCAGCACGGGCGCGGCCCCGTACCCGGCCACCAGCCCGCGCACCTCCAGCAGGTCGGCGCTCATGCCGGCACTCCGCTTCGCTCCGTGCCGACATGAGGCACCACCGCACAGAGCCTGATGATTCGCTCGCTCCGCTCGCTCATGCCGCCGCCTCGTCGACCTCGGCGCCGAGGTAGGCCTCGGTGACGGCCGGGTCGTCGCGGATCTCGGCCGGGGTGCCGGCCGCGACGACCCGGCCGAAGTCGAGCACCACGATCTCGTCGCAGACCGACATCACCAGGTCCATGTGGTGCTCCACCAGCAGCACCGCGCAGGGGTCGGTGTCCCGCCGGGGCAGCTGCCGGACCAGCTCGGCCAGCTCGGCGATGTCGTCGCCGCCGAGCCCGCCGGCCGGTTCGTCGAGCAGCAGCAGCCGGGGCCGCGCGGCCAGCGCGCGGGCCAGCGCGACCCGCTGGCGTACGGCGAACGGCAGGGTGCCCGGCGCGGCGTCGGCGTGCCCGGCGATGCCCAGGCCGTCGAGCACGTCGAGGGCGTGCCGGCGCAGCCGGCGCTCGTCGCGGTCGCTGCGGGGCAGGCCGAGCAGCGCGGCGAGGAAGCCGGCGCGGGCGGTGTGCGTGGCGCCGGCCATCACGTTCTCCAGCACGGTGAGCCCGGCGAAGAGCCCGGTGCCCTGCAGGGTCCGGGCGATGCCGAGCCGGGTCAGCTGGTGCGGCCGGGGTCGCAGCGGGCGGCCGTCGAGGGTGATCGTGCCCGAGTCCGGCGCGACGAAGCCGCATACGACGTTGAACAGGGTGGTCTTGCCGGCCCCGTTCGGGCCGATCACGCCGACCACCCGGCCGGCGGGCACCCGCAGCGAGACGTCGTCGAGGGCGGTGAGGCCGCCGAAGCGCACCCCGATGTGGTGCAGCGCGAGCCCTTGTTCCATTCACCCATCCCTCGCTCCGACGGGACGTTATTTACACTGGGAGTGTACGTTTCTCGGGTCCGGCGTCAATACCTTCGATGCGCCGCCGCCCGCCCCGGAACGCGGTACGGCGGTGGCCGGACGGACGCCGATCGGCACACCGACGCGCAACATGCACTCCAGATGCGACACCCAGGACAGGGGCCCGCCACCGCGCGGGGCGGTGGCGGGCCGGGGTCGGGGGGCGGCCGCGGCGGGCGGCCGCCCGGTGGGCGTCAGGCGTTCGGGCAGGTGTTGCGGTACTCCTCGATGTCGAAGCCGCTCGGCCCCGGGCAGAGGAACTGCTCGTAGCGGGTGTCGTTGTCGACGAACCGCTTCAACCAGGCCACCATCTGCCGGGCGGTGGGGGTGTTGACCGTCTGCGGGAAGAAGTGGCTGGCGCCGTTCAACTCCAGGTACGCCTTCTCCGACGACGCCGGGATGCTGGTGTAGAACGGCTCCGAGTGCGAGGAGACCGGGGCGACGCTGTCGCTCTCGCCGCCGATGATCAGCGTCGGCACCCGGACGTCGGACCAGGTCTTGTCCAGGTTCCAGGGTGCGAGCGGCACGGCGGCCTGCAGCGACGGCCGGGACACGGCGGCCTCCAGGCTGCCGCCGCCGCCCATCGAGTGGCCGGCGACGGCGAGCCGGGTGCCGTCGATCCGGCCCCGGACGGAGCTGCGCTGGACCAGGTAGTCGAGCGCCGCGAGCAGTTGGCGGCCGCGGCTGTCCGGCTGGTCGAACCGGCTGTTGGTCTCGATGCCGATCACCACGAAACCGTGCGAGGCGATCCGCGGCCCGAGCCAGCTGATGCTGGACCAGGCGGCGGTGTAGCCCGGCGAGATGGCGATGGCGCCGAAGGTGCCCTCGCTGGTGCTGGTCGGGTAGTAGATGACTCCCCCGCCGAAGCCGGTGACGCTGAGCGAGGAGACGCTCTGCGACGCGGTGGCGAAGGGGCCCCGGCTGGCCTCCAGCAGGGCGGTGGTCGGGGCGGGGCCGCGCTCGTACGGATTCTCGGCGGCCCGGGCCGGAGCGGCGGTCAGGACGCCGGCGGCGGCCAGGAGGCTGGCCACGGCCAGCCCGGCGACGCGGGCAAGGGGACGGGTGGTGGTCGGTGACACGTCGGGCGCTCCCTGGGGTCGGGGATATCGACGCCCGTCAGTCTTCGACGTGTCGGCCGGTGCCCGCATCGGTGAAATCACCAGTCCCGGCGGCCCACGGCCGGCGGGCCCACCCGACGCCGACTGCGTCAGCGGACCACGGCGGGGGTGCCGAACCGCACCGGGACACCCGGCGAGTAGAGCACGCTGACCGGCGCCGCCCCGGGGGCGGGCAGGCCGGCGGCGCGGACCAGTTCGTCGTCGAGGGCCACCAGCTCCGCGCGGTGCAGCGGCCACCGGGGGTGCACGTTGGGCAGGTGCAGCGTCCGGCCGTACGCGCGGGTGTGCAGACCCCAGCGGGCGGTGAGGAAGTGCTCCAGCGGGGTCGGCTCGGCGATCGGGGCGCCGACCCGCATGCTGAACGCGCTGGCCGCGCCGCGCGGGCCGGGCCAGCGCCGGCGGCTGGTGTAGGTGAGCAGGTCGCCGTCGCGGCGCAGGCGCATCCGCGACCACAGGTACGGCAGCCGCAGGCTGGCCCGGGCGACCAGCACCGGCAGCAGTCGGGACGCGTCCAGGGACCGGAACACCACGGCCCGCCGGCCGGCGACGTCGACGCTGTACAACCGCACGTTGGTCTCGCAGAAGGTGCCCAGGTAGGGCAGGCCCGGGCCGGCGAAGAGGCCGAGCCCGACCATCCGGAACCCGATCAGGCCGACGTACGTGCGCCCGTCGAGGACGTCCGGCCGGGTGCCGGGCGGCAGCATCGGCGCCACCACCGCCGGGTCTACGGCCCAGTGCAGGAACGCCAGATCCTGCCAGCGCTGCACCAGCACCGGCCGGCGCAGCGGCCGGGCCGCCTCGGCCGTCACCTCCTCGGGATCCACCGGGCCATTGTCACCGGTACGAGCCACCGGGCACCGCGCCGGCCGGTCCGGGTCGGGCACATCGACGGCCGGCCACGGCCGCCTGTCCACGAACGCGGACGGTAGGGCCGTTCCGGCGCTGCGGCGACCGGCCGTTCGGTAGGTTGGCAGTGCCCCGGCCGGTGCCAGGTCGCCGGCGGCTCCCCTCGCGGTGCGGCCCGCCAGAGGAGGCAGACGCGTGACGTCCGGTCCGCTTCCCCGGATCCTCCGCCGGCGCGGCGAGCCGGAGCATCCGACCTTTCTGGAGCTCTTCTTCGACCTGGTCTACATCTTCATGCTCTCCCGCCTCGCGGAGGGACTGGCCCAGGACCTCAGCCTCGAGGGTGCCGCGCGGACCGCCGTCCTGCTGCTGGCCGCCTGGTGGGTCTGGGTGCTGACCGCGTGGCTCACCGACCTGTTCAACCCGCGGCTGCCGATCATCCAGGCCACCGTCCTGCTGGTCATGTTCGGCACCCTGCTGATGGCGGTCGCGGTGCCGCACGCCTTCGACGCGCACGGCGGGCTCTTCGTCGCGGCGTACTTCGCCATCCACGTCGTCCGGGACGCGGTGCTCATCCCCGGCACCCGGGTGAACCGGGCGATCCAGGCCCGCAGCATCCGGGTCTTCTTCTGGTTCGGGGTCACCGTCGTGCCGTGGGTGGCCGGGGTGTTCGTGGACGGCACGGCACGGCTGGCGCTCTGGGCCCTCGCGGCGGCGGTCGACCTCGGGTCGGCCCGGATCGGCTGGCCCACTCCGTGGCTGGGCCGTACCGAACTGGCCAGTCAGATCTTCACCGGCCCCCACCTCTCCGAGCGGCACCGGGAGATCTTCATCATCTCGCTCGGCGAGTTGATCCTGACCGTCGGCATGGGCCTGGGCGGCAGCGGCCTCCAGGCCGGGCCGGTGGCCGCCTGCGCGGTGGCGTTCGCCAACGCGGTCCTGCTGTTCCACCTGTACTTCCAGCGGGTCCGGCAACTGCTGGCGCCGCCGAGCGTCATCGCGGTGGAACGGGTCCGACCCGGCACCTCCACCTCGTACAGCCATCTGGTGCTGGTGGCCGGGGTGGTCGTCATCTCCGCGGGGGACACCCTCGTCATCGACGACCCGACCGGCGCGGCGCCGGCGGCCCTGGTCGTCGCCCTGCTCGGCGGGCCGGCCCTCTTCCTGCTCGGCAGTTGCCTGCTCGACGCCGTGGTGACCGGCCGGGTGCTGTGGTCCCGGGCGCTGGGCGTGGTCGCGCTGGCCGCCCTGGCGCCCGCGATGGCGCCGTTGCCCCCGCTGGCGATCATGGTCGCGGCGAACCTGGTGCTGCTGCTCATCCTGATCGGTGAGCGGGTCGCCCCACGCTCACGGCTGGTCAGCGCCGCCCCGCCCGCCCGGTGACGCCCGGCCGAGCGCCGGGGGCATCGGGGTCCTCGTGCGCCGCCGGGTGCTCACCAGGTTCGCCGTGGCGATCAGGGCCAGGACGGTCATGGCGAGCAGCGCGACCAGGACCGGCGACAGCCGGGACACCGCGGGCGCCCCGGCGGCCAACAGCAGCAGGCCGGCGATCCGCGACCGGGAGATCCGGCCGAACACGCTGTAGTCCAGCAGCGCGCGGCCGACCAGGAAGAGAGCCGGTCCGCCGAGGATGACCGCGGCCCAGGACGGTGGCGTGTCACCTGACGGGCGGGTCAGGACGAGGTGGTTGGCGACCGCGACCAGCCCGATGCCGGCCACGATGATCAGGTGGGTGACCGCGGCGGACTGGGTGAGCAGCGACGGGTTCGTGGACCGGGCGATCGCCTCGGTCAGCAGTTCCCCGGCCCGGTAGATGTAGATCCGCCACATCAGCACCACGATCGTGAACACCACCGCCAGCACCCCGGCCCGCCCGCTCGAGTAGTCGCCGAAGCTGAAGGTGGTCGCGGTCACGAAGAGCGCCGCGCCGAGCGCGAGGATGACGAACTGCCGGTATCGCTCGGCGACCCGCTCACCGACCAGCCGCCAGTCCTCGGGGTGTGAGCGGCCGAGCAGCGGCACCGGCCAGCCGAGCACGGCGCCGACGTACTCCACCGCGACCGCCGCCGCCCAGAGCGCCAGGCGGGGCGGGCCGGCGAAAAGGGCCCCGCCGATCCACCCGAGCCCGGCGACCACCTCCCAGAAGACGACCCGCCGGCTCAGGCTCCGCCCGGAATCGTCCCGCGACAGGAACATGTTGTAGGTGCTCGAACCGAGGTGGATCGTCACGTAGGTCACCGCGAACAGCAGGTCGGCGCCACCGTACGCGTCGTGCACCAGGGCCGCCAGCAGCAGGCTCCCCGCCATCACCCCGATGAACAGCGCCTGCACCGCCGGTCGGGTGATGTCGAGGGTGTCCCCCGCCCAGGTGGTCAGCGCCCAGATCAGCGTGAACGCGAGCAGCAGCACCAGCGTCTCGGCGGCGCCGGTCCAGCCGACCTCGTCCCACAGTTTCTTGGCGAGCGAGATGAAGGCGAAGACGAAGGCCAGATCGAAGAAGAGCTCCAGGAACGCCGGACGCGCCGGATCCCGCGGGGCCGCCACCTCGGTGTCGCCATCGGCTGCCATCGACCATCCCGTCCCGTCCGGCCGCACCCCGCCGTCCACCACCGACCCTATGGGCTGATCGCCCGGTGACCGGGGCGATTGCTCCCGCCGGGACGGGCCAGGCGGCGGCCGGGCGGCAAGCACCGGCTTCATCTAGTTCTTACGGTGGGTGTGCCGGGATCTTTCATAAAGCAGTCTGACTATTGCGATCGCGTGTCCGCCGCTGGCATGATGACCGTCAATTCTCGCCGGCCTGGTGAAAGGGCGGTTGCCATGGCGCTCTCCCGCCGAAAGCTGATCGGTTCCGTCGCGGCGGGCTCCGCGCTCGCCGCCGTCTCTCCGGCCGAACTGGTGCCGGCCCTCACCCGCCCGGCACGCGCCGCCAGCCCGCCCGGCGACGTGGTCGGCAGGATCACGGTCGGCTACCAGGGCTGGTTCAGCTGCCCGGGCGACGGGGCGCCGATCGGCGGCTGGTGGCACTGGAGCCGCGACCGGTTCCAGCCGCCGTCACCGGCCAACACGACCATCGTCTCCTGGCCCGACACGCGGGAGTACGCCCACGGCTACTCCACCGCCTACCCCAACCTCGGCAACGGCCAGCCGGCCCAGCTCTTCTCCTCCTACGACCAGCAGACCGTCGACACCCACTTCCGCTGGATGCAGGAGCACGGCTGCGACACCGCGGCGTTGCAGCGGTTCAACCCGTTCGGTGACGAGGGCCCGACCCGCGACGCCATGGCGGTGAAGGTCCGCAGCGCGGCCGAGCGGTTCGGGCGCAAGTTCTACATCATGTACGACGTCACCGGCTGGACGGCCATGCAGTCCCAGCTCAAGGAGGACTGGACGACGAAGATGTCGGCGCACACCGCCTCCCCGGCGTACGCCCGGCAGAACGGCCGGCCGGTGGTCTGCGTCTGGGGGTTCGGCTTCAACGACGACGGCCGCCCGTTCGCCCCCGCGCCCTGCCTGGACGTGGTGCAGTGGTTCAAGGCGCAGGGCTGCTACGTCATCGGCGGCGTGCCCACCTACTGGCGGCAGGGGATCAACGACTCCCGCCCCGGCTTCGCCGAGGTCTACCACGCCTTCAACATGATCTCGCCGTGGATGGTCGGCCGCACCGGCACGCTCGACGGGCTGGACTGGTTCCACAGCAACGTCAACGTGCCCGACCTGGCCGACTGCACCGCGCACGGGATCGACTACCAGCCCTGCGTGATGCCGGGCGACCTGTCCGCCGGGCACCGCCGGCACGGCGACTTCTACTGGCGACACCTCTACAACATGGTCCGCCTCGGCGCCCACGGCCTCTACGTCTCGATGTTCGACGAGTTCAACGAGGGCAACCAGATCGCCAAGACCTCGGAGACGCAGGCCACCACCCCCGCCGGGGCGGGCATCCGGGCGCTCGACGAGGACGGCACCTTCTGCTCGTCCGACTACTACCTCCGCATCACCGCCGACGGCGGGCGGATGCTCAAGGGCCAGCTCGCCCTCACCCCGGTGCGGCCGACCCCGCCGGTCGTCGGCGGCAACCCGCCCACCGGTGACCTGGCCGCCGGTCGGCCCAGCACGGCGAGCAGCCAGCACGGCCCGTTCGTCGCCGCCAACGCCGTCGACGCCGATCCGGGCAGCTACTGGGAGGCCGGCAACGGCACGTTTCCCCAGTGGTGGCAGGTCGACCTGGGCGCCGGCCACCCGCTGACCCGCCTCGTGCTCGCCCTGCCGCCCGGCTGGGAGCCGCGCACCCAGACCGTGTCGGTGCAGGGCAGCACCGACGGCTCGACCTTCGGCACACTGTCCGCGCCGGCCGGCGTCCGCTTCGACCCGGCCACCGGCAACACCGCCACCCTGGCGCTGCCCGGAGCCACCGCCCGGCACGTCCGGGTGACGATCGCCGGCAACACCGGCTGGCCGGCCGCGCAACTCGCCCGGGTGCAGGCGTACGCGGCGGGTGGCACCCCCACCCCGCCCACGGCGCCGGGCAACCTGACGGTGACCGGCCGGAGCGCCACCAGCGTGTCGCTGGCCTGGGCCGCGTCCACCGACGCCGACGGGGTGGCGGGCTACCAGGTGCGCCAGGGCGGCCAGCCGGTCGCCTCCGTCACCGGCACCGCCGCCACGGTCAGCGGGCTCAGCCCGGCCACCGCCTACACCTTCACCGTCGTCGCGCTGGACACCGCCGGGACGCCGTCGCCGCCGTCGAACGCGGTCACCGTGAGCACGGCCCCCGCACCGCTGACCGACCTGGCCCGGGGCCGGCCGGTGGCGGAGAGCAGCCACACCCAGGACCACGGCTGCGCCAACGTGGTCGACGGCAATCCGGACAGCTACTGGGAGAGCGCCAACAACGCCTTCCCCCAGTGGGTCCGGGTCGACCTCGGCGCACCGACGACGGTCGGCCGCGTGGTGCTCCGGCTACCGCCGTCACCGGCCTGGCAGACCCGCACCCAGACGCTCTCGGTGCAGCTCGGCCCGGACGGCGCGGCATGGACGAGCGCCGTCGCCGCCGCCGGGCGGGTCTTCGACCCGGCCACCGGCAACCAGGTGACGCTGACCTTCCCCGCCGCCCAGGCCCGGTACCTGCGGGTGCACATCACCGGCAACACCGGCTGGCCGGCGGGACAGCTGTCCCAGGTGGAGGTGTACGCCCCCTGACCCGGCGGCCGGCCGGCCGCCCCGTCCCCGCCCTGGCGCGGCCGGCGGGATCCCCACCACCGACAGAAACGAGTCACCGATGTTCCGACGTGTCCCACCCGGCCCGCCGCGGCGACGCCGACCCGCGCGGGCGCTCGTGTCCGCCACCGCGCTCGCGCTCGCGGCCGGCGTGCTGGCCGGCGCGCCCGCCCCGGCCGCCGCCGACCCGGCCGGCCAGCGCCCGGTCGTGACCCGGGCCGCCCTCGATCCGGCGCTGGTCGCCGGCCGGGGCGCCCGGGTCGGCTTCGTGGAGCAGGAGGCGGAGAACGCCCACACCGACGGCGAGGTCATCGGGCCCGACCGGACGGCCTACACGCTGCCGTCGGAGGCCTCCGGCCGGCGGGCGGTACGGCTGACCCCCGGCCAGCACGTGGAGTTCGTCCTGCCCGCCGCGGCCAACGCGATCACCGTGCGCTACAGCATCCCGGACGCGCCGAACGGCGGCGGCATCACCGCCCCGCTGGACGTCGCGGTGAACCGCAAGCGGGTCCGCACCATGACCCTCACCTCGCAGTACGCCTGGCTGTACAACCAGTACCCGTTCACCAACGATCCGCGGGCCGACCTGCTCCACCCCGACTGGTGGATCACCGAGTGCTCCTGCGTCCCCGCCCGGACCACGCCGTACCCGAGCATCCAGAAGCCGTTCCGCCCCAGCCACTTCTACGAGGAGCAGCGCCTGCTGCTCGGCCGGACCTACCGGGCGGGCGACCGGATCCGGCTCACCGTCCCCGCCGGCAGCAACGCCGCGTGGACCGTCATCGACCTGCTCGACTCCGAACTGGTCGGCCCGCCGCGGGTCCGGCTGGCGGCGGCGAACGTGCTGGCGTTCGGCGCCGACCCGACCGGCCGCCGGGACGCCGCCCCGGCCATCGAGCGGGCCATCGCCTTCGCCCGGCGCACCGGGCTCACCGTCTACCTCCCGCCCGGCACCTACCAGGTGAACCGGCACATCATCGTCGACGACGTGACCATCGAGGGCGCCGGTAACTGGCACACGATCATCAGGGGCCGGGAGATCGCGCTACCCGCCCCGGCGCCGGACGGCTCGGTGCACACCGGCGTCGGCTTCTACGGCCGGGACGCCGCGGACGGCGGCAGCCGGAACGTGCACCTCTCCGGTTTCGCGATCGAGGGCGACGTGCGGGAACGCATCGACACCGACCAGGTGAACGCGATCGGCGGCGCGCTGAGCGACTCCACCATCCACGGTCTCTACCTGCACCACACCAAGGTGGGCATGTGGTTCGACGGGCCGATGCGCAACCTGCGGATCACCGACAACATCGTCGTCGACCAGATCGCGGACGCGCTGAACTTCCACACCGGCGTGACCGACTCGCTGGTGGCACACAACTTCGTCCGCAACACCGGCGACGACGGCCTGGCCATGTGGTCGGAGACGACGGCGAACGCGCGCAACACGTTCGCCAACAACACGGTGCAGTCGCCGGTGCTCGCCAACGGCATCGCCCTCTACGGCGGCACCGACAACACCGTCTCCGGCAACCTGATCGCCGACCCGGTACGGGAGGGCAGCGCCATCCAGCTCGGGTCCCGGTTCGGCGCGGAACCGTTCACCGGTTACGTCCGGGTCCGGGACAACACCACCGTCCGCGCCGGCACGTACGAGCTGAACTGGAAGATCGGCCTCGGCGCCATCTGGCTCTACGCGCTGGAGGGCAGCATCGACGCGCGGATCGAGGTGGTCGGGGACGACTACCTCGACAACACGTACAACGCCGTCATGCTGGTCAGCGAGTGGGCGGTGAAGGACCTCCACTCGATCAGCAACGTGCACTTCCGGGACATCCGCGTCGACGGCACCGGCACCTCGGTGGTGAGCGCCCGCGCGGCGGGCTCGGCGTCGTTCCGGAATGTCGACGCCCGGCACGTGGGCGCGGTCGGGGTCAACAACTGCGGGTCGTTCCACTTCACCCCGGCCGGTTCCGAGTTCTCCCTCACCGACCTGGGCGGCAACGACGGCGGCTGGCTCGCCCCCTGGCTGTTGCCGAACACCATCACCTGCGACGACCGGCCGCCGGTCGTCCCCCCGCCACCACCGGCACGGTGGTGAACCGGGTGGGGTCCGGGCATCCGGCCGGATGCCCGGACCCCACCCCGTCGGCGTACGTGATCCGGCGGTCTGGTGGGCGCTGTCGCCGGCCGTGGCGGCGAACCCGGCGCCGCTGACCCTGGCTTCCGATCACCTGCGTCCCGCGGTCGCCGGCCGGCCCTCGCCGGTCGGCGACCGCGTCGTCGCGGGGTGAACCGGCCGGCGCGACCGGCTGCCGTCCGCGCCGGACACGCCGCGATTCCGGGCTGTTCGCCGATCTGGCTGTCCTATAGTCTTACTGACGTAGGACAATAGGAGGGATCGTCGCGGGTGATCGAGTTCGTGCTGGACGGCCGGTCCAAGGTGAACACCTACGTGCAGCTGGTGCAGCAGGTGAAGCAGGCGTTGCGGGTCGGCCTGCTGACCCCGGGTGACCAGCTGCCCAAAGTCCGTGACGTGGCGCAGTCCCTGGCGATCAACCCGAACACGGTGTTGAAGGCGTACCGGGAGTTGGAGATCGAGGGCCTCGTGGAGGGGCGCCCCGGGTTGGGCACCTTCGTCCGGCGCACGCTCGCCGGCGCGTCCCTGCCCAACCAGCCCGAGCTCCGCGACGACCTGGTGGCCTGGCTGCACCGCGCGCAGGCCGCCGGCCTCGGCCACGAGGACATCACCGCCCTGGTGGAGACCACGATCCGGGCCACCCTCCCGGCCGGGCCGGCGCAGACGGAAAGCGTGAGCAGATGAGAGGAGACCGGATGGACGTCGTGCTGGAGACCGACCAGCTCGGTAAGCGGTACGGAAACAAGTGGGCGCTACAGGACTGTTCGCTGCGGTTGCCCGCCGGCCGCATCGCCGCCCTGGTGGGTCCCAACGGGGCGGGCAAGAGCACCCTGCTGCACCTGGCGGTGGGCCTGCTGCGGCCCGACGCCGGCGCGGTGCGGGTCTTCGGCGAGACGCCGTACGGCAACACCGCCGCCCTGTCCGAGATCGGGTTCGTCGCCCAGGACACCCCGCTCTACCCGGACTTCACCGCGGCCGAGCTGCTCACCCTCGGCGCCCGGCTGAACCGTCGCTGGGACGCAGCGCTGGCCCGCAACCGGCTGGCCGAGCTGGGCATCCCGCCCCGCAAGCCGGTCGGGCAGCTCTCCGGCGGACAGCGCGCCCAGGTGGCGCTCGCCATCGCCCTGGCCAAGCGGCCCCGGCTGCTGCTCCTCGACGAGCCGGTGGCCAGCCTCGACCCGCTGGCCCGGCGCGAGTTCCTCCAGTCGTTGATGGGCAGCGTCGCCGACGCCGGCACCACCGTGCTGCTCTCCTCGCACCTGCTCGCCGACCTCGAACGGGTCTGCGACTACCTGATCGTGCTGCACGCCTCCCAGGCGCGGCTGGTCGGCGCCGTGGACGACCTGGTCGCCGGGCACCGGCAGCTGATCGGGCCCCGGCACGGCGGCGATCCGATCGCCGGCGTCTCGGCGGTGGTCCGGGCCAGCCACACCGACCGGCAGTCCACGCTGCTGGTCCGCACCGACGGGGCGATCGTCGATCCGCGGTGGACCGTCCGCGAGGTGTCCCTGGAGGACGTCATCCTCGGCTACCTCGCCGACGGCGACGCGCAGGCGAGCCACGCCGAGTGGGAGGTGCCGGCATGATCTGGCTGACCTGGCGTCAACACCGCCGGCAGGCGCTCTTCACCCTCGCCGGCCTGGCGGTCCTCGCCGCCGTGCTGGTCCCGACCGGCCTCGCCATGCGCAACCGGTTCGCCGAGCTCGGCGGGCCGGAGTGCGTACGCCAGCTGGCGGGGTCCGAGCTGGCGCCGGGCGTGGTCGAGTCCTGCAACCGGGCGTTCGACCAGTTCAGCAACCAGTACGGCACGTTGAACCTGGTGGGCGTGCTCTTCCTCGTCCTGCCGCTGCTGGTCGGCCTGTTCTGGGGCGCTCCGCTGGTCGCCCGCGAGGTGGAACAGGGCACCCACCGGCTGGTGTGGACCCAGGGGGTCAGCCGACGCCGCTGGGCGGTGGTGAAGTTCGGGCTCGTCGGGGCGGGGGCGACGGCCGTGGCGGCGAGCTACGGGCTGGGCATGTCGTGGTGGCTGGGCCCGTTGACCCAGGCGGAGCGGCAGGGCCGGTTCGACGTCATCTTCTTCGACATGCAGGGCCTGGTCCCGGTCGGCTACACCGTCCTCGCGGTGGCACTGGGGATCTTCGCCGGCACGGTCTGGCCCCGGATGCTCCCGGCCATGGGGGCCACCCTGGCCGGCTTCCTCGGCCTGCGCATCGCCCTGGTGGAGTTCGCCCGGCCGCACTACATGGCGGCGCAGACCCGCACCTTCCCGGTGGTGAGCGACACCCCCATGCCCCACCTGGCCCACGGCGACTGGGTCCTGTCCAACGGCGTCCGGGACGCCGAGGGCAACATGGTGGCGGCCAACGCGCAGATCGCCTGCCCGCCCGGCGCGACCGGGCCGGGCGGCGGGCCCTGCGGCGCCGAACTCGGCCTCCAGCCGGGTGCCTACAACTGGCAGCTCTACCAGCCGGCAGACCGGTACTGGGCCTTCCAGTACATCGAGACGGGGATCTTCGTCGCCCTCGCCGCGCTGCTGCTGCTCCTCGCGGTGCGCCGGATCCGGCGGATCGCCTGAGCCCGAGGGGTGGCCGCCGGGCGAGGGCCCGTCCGGCGGTCACCCCACCGGCGTCGCGGCGAGCGGCCAGCACCGTCCCTAACCGGGCGGCGTCCTCCGGACACCGCCGGCAGCGACCCGTCCCGGGTCGCGGGCTTGCCGCGGGTGCCTACCGTCGAGGACGGCGGTACCACCCGGGCACGCCCGGCACCCGCGCCGAGGGCTGGTGCGGGAGCCGGATCGGCGATCAGTAGGGTAGGGATGTGTCTCTATGGATGGCCGCGATGTGGGGACTGGTCGGCAGCGCGGTGGCGGAGGCGCTGAACCTCTACGGGATGATGCGCCCGACCGCCGAGTCGGGGCACCGGTGGCAGTGGCCGTGGCGGGACCCGCGGGACCGGCCGATCGTGCTCTTCGCCGTCCTGCTGCGGATGGTCGCCGGCACCGGGCTGGCCGCGGCGGCCGGCGCCGGCGGCCTGGCCACCACCGCCTTCGCCGCCTTCACCTTCGGGGTGGCGGCGCCCCTGGTGATCGCCAAGATGTTCGACCAGATCCGGGTGGCGGACCAGCCGGCCAAACCGAGCCGCGACGGCGGGAACGGCAGTCACGATGACGCCGCGTGACGGCTTCCTGCGCCGGCTCGTCCTCGCCCTGGCGGCCCGGCCCGCCACCACCGCCACCACCGTCCCCCCGCCGACCCGGACCCGGTTCGCCGCCGCGCTCGCCGCCCGTCCGGTGGCCGACGGCCGGTCGGGCGCCGGGCCGGTGCCGGCGCTGGCCGACCGGTACCACGACGGCAAGCTGACCCAGCGGGTCCGGGAGGTGCTGGCCGGCATCCTCGGCACCACCGCCGACCAGCTGCGGGTCGACTCCGACGGCGACGTCGGCATCCGCGCCGGTTCCGCCATGATCTTCGTACGCACCCAGGAGGACCCGCCGCTGGTGGACGTCTTCTCGCCGCTGCTCACCGGCGTCGACGCCACCGAGACGCTCTACCAGCGACTCTCCGACCTCACCAACGGCCTGGTGATCGGGCGGATCTACTGCACCGGGGACACGGTCTGGGCGTCCATCCCGGTCTTCGGTCAGGACTTCCAGCCCACCCAGCTGCTGCTGGCCCTGCGGGCCATGATCGAACTCGCCGACGACCTGGACGACCAGCTCCGGCAGGAGTTCGGCGGCAGCCGATTCTTCGGCCCCGAGGCGTCCGGGCTGGTCGCGGTTCCCGATCCGACCGGCTACCTGCGCGACCTCGCGGCCTCCGGGGAGACCGGCGCGACCGGCGCGGGCAGCGTCCTGGTCGACCTGCTGGCCGACCGGGGCCGCACCGAGGAGCTGCGGCTGCGCGCCGAGCACGGCGACTGGCACGCCGCCTCCCGGCTCGCCGCGCTGCTGGCCGGCCGGGGCCGCGCCGAGGAAGCCGAGCGCTACTGGCGGATCGCCGCCGACCAGGGCGAGCCCCGGGCCCGCCACGAGTTGGCCACCCTGCTGGCCGGCCAGGGCCGGCACGACGAGGCGATGGCACTGCTGCGGCAGGCGGTCGCCGACGACGACTGGCGGTCGCTGCCCCTGCTGCTGACGCTGCTCACCGAGCACGGCCGGGTGGACGAGGCGATCGCCCTGCTGCGGCAGCGCGCCGGCGCCGACGACTGACCCGGTCCCCCGCCGCCAGCTCGGGGCCGCCCGATCAGCCGTTCCCGGTCGCCGCCGCCACCCGTGAGCCGCCCGGCCGGGTCAGTCCGGCAGGCCGGCGCAGGGGGTGCCGTCGATAGTGCAGGCCGTCGGGCTCGAGCTGAGCGGGGCGCCGGTCACCCGGAAGGTGACCCGCACCGAACCGCCGGCGGGGACCGCTCCGCCGGCCCCGTCCGGCACGAAGGTCCACGTCGCGCCGTCCCGGCTGGCCCGGGCGCCGCTGACCGAGGTGACCTCCAGCGACTCCCGGGGCAGCGTGACGACCAGGGTCCAGTCGGTCACCCGGCTCCGCCCGGGATTGCGGATGGTCACCGCCGCGCCGTAGCTGAGCAGGGCGCGCTCCTCGACGGCGAACTCGGCGCCCAGCGCCACGGTGGCCGGCGGCGTACCGGTGGGGCCGGACCGGCTCGGGGCGGCCGACGAGGTCGCCGCGGTGCTCGGGCGCGGGGCCGACGGGCGGGTGGCGGCCGGCTCGGCCTGCACCCCGACGCCGTCCGCCGGTGGAGCCGGTGGCACCGCGACCTTCGACGGCGGATCGAGGGCCACCGGAGCCAGCCGCTCCGGCGTCCGCAGCACCACCACGACGGCGGCCGCCGTCGCGACCAGCACCGCCAGCCCGGCGATCGCGGCGAGCCGGACGACCGCCGGCCCGTCACCCCGACCGCTGGCGGCGCGCCGCACGGACCCGGCGACCGCCAGGATCCGGTCGAGCACGATGATCGCCACGGTCCGCCGTGGCTGCGGCGGTGCTGCCGGCATTACCTTCTCCCCCTACAGATCGTCCGCCGGGCACGCTGCCGCGCCCCGTGCGCCAGCGGGCCCCCCGGCCCGGTCACAGCGCGCGAAGCCCGGCCAGCAACTCCTTGAGCAGCGCCTCGGTCGGCAACGCGGACAGCATCGGTGGCTCGTGCGTCTCGATCAGCCCGGTCTCCGCCAGGTCGGCGAGCAGCACCCGCACGGTACCCACCGGCAGGTCCAGCTCCGCACCGACCTCGGCCACCGACAGTGGACGCCGGCACAGCTCGACGATCCGGGCCTGCTCCGGAAAGAGCTGGGCGGCGGGAGCGGCGGGCCGGCTCACCACCAGCGTGATCAGGTCGAACCGCCCCTGGTCGGGCGCACTGCGACCGCGGGTCATCGCGTACGGCCGGACCACCGGACCCGCGTCGTCGTCGTACCACGCCTCGTCAGCGTCGCCGGTCGGTCGCACCGGTGTCCCCGCTCGTCGCCAACGAGGCCGGCTCCAGGTACACCGGCAGGTGCCGTTCCGCCTGCCCCACGAAGAGCGCCACCTCGTACGCCATGTCGCCGACCTCGGCGTCAGCGCCGATCCGCACGGTGAGGATCGCCCCGTTGCGGGTGGTGGCGACGAACAGGAACGCCCGGGCCATCTGCACCACCACCTGCCGCAGCGCGCCGCCGACGCAGACCCGGGTGGCCGCCATGCCCAGGGCCTCCAGTCCGGCGACCATGCTGGACAGCTGGGCGCCCAGCTCGTCGTCGACGCCCCGGGAGGTGCCGAGCAGCAGCCCGTCCGGGGACAGCACCACCGCGAAATCGGCCCCGGGCACCCGGTCGACCAGGTCGTTCAGGGCGGCGGTCAGGCTGTCGGCGCTGACCACTGATTGCGTCATCATCGTCCTCTCGGTCCTCGGGGTACCGGCATCTCGACCGTGTCGGAGCCGACGGTGCCCGGCCCGGGCCGCACCGACCCGGGTCGGCGGTCGCGTACCGGCAGGCCGCCGCTGTCGACGCGCGGCCCGCCGCCGGGCCGCGCCGGTAGCCGGTCCGGGCCGCCCGTCCCGGCCCATCCGCCGAGCGTCCCGTCCGGCGCGCCGTCCGCTCCGCTCGGGGCCACCAGGCCGGCCGGCAGCCACACGACCGCCGCCGTTCCGCCCCGGGGACCGGGACGGAGCGAGACCCGGATGCCGTGGCGGGCGGCGAGCCGGGCGGCGGCGTACAACCCCGCGCGGCCCTGCGGGGGGCCGCCCGGTGGCGGGTCGCCGAGCAGGCCGTTCAGCTCGGCCAGCACGGCGGCCTCCAGCCCCGGCCCGTCGTCGGTGACCACGATGGAGCAGCCCCGGGCCGTGGCCTCGGCGGCGACCCGCACGGTGGTGTTCTCCGGCGAGAAGACCAGCGCGTTCTCGATCAGCTCGGCCAGCAGGTGGACCACGTCGGTGACCGCCGGCCCGGCGAGCGTCCACGGCCAGTGCGCCGTGACGAGGACGCGCTGGTAGTCCGCGACCTCGGCGACCGCGCCGCGCGCCGCGTCCAGCAGCGGCACCGGCCGCCGCCAGCGCCGGGCCGGCGTCGCGCCGGCGAGGGTGACCACCTTCTCCACGTTGCGCCGGATCCGGGTGGCCAGGTGGTCGAGCCGGAACAGCTCGGCGGCCTCGGCCGCCGAGCGCTCGCGGCGCTCCAGCGCGTCGAGCAGCGTGAACTGGTCGCGCAGCAGGGCCTGGTTGCGCTGGGTCAACCGCAGGAGCAGCTCGTGCAGGGCCGGCTCCCCCGCACCCGGGTCCCGACCCGGCCCGGTGCTGTCGGCGACCGCCGTCCCGCCGCGCCGGCCCGCCACCGCGGGCAGGCGCGGTTCGGCGGTGCCCGGCCCGGCGGGTGCGCCGAGGCCGACCGGTCCGCGCCGGTCGGCGAGGGGCCCGGCGGGCGCTCCGGGGCCGGGCGGTCCACTCCGGACCGCGAAGGGTTCGCCCGCCGACTCCGGCCCGGTCCGGGTGCCGCCGGACCGGTCCGGGTCGCCCGCCCGCGGCGGCGCGACCGGGTCCCGCTCGGCCGGGTGGCCCACCGGCGACGGCGCGCCCCGGTCCCGCCCGGTCAGCGCGAAGCCGGCCGCCGGACCGGCCAACCGGCGGACGGTGCCGAGCCAGCTGAACAGCAGGGCGAGCACGACGACCAGGCCGAGGCCGAGCACCACGCCGGTGCGGAGCACCACCAGCGCGGCGCCGGGCGTGGCCCGCTCGACGCTGTCCCGGGCGGCCGACTTCACCAGCGCGTGCAGCCCGGCCAGGGCCGGGTCCACCGCCGCGCGCCACTGCTCGGTGGTCGGCACCGGTCCGTCGTCGCCGGTGCGGACCAGTCGGTCCTCCAGCGCGAGCAGGGCGGCGAAGCCCGGTCCCTCCACCAGGTCGCGGTGGTCGTCCCGGTCGGCGGCCGGCAGCCCGGCGGCCGCCTCGGTGCGGGCGTACCGGTGGGTGGTGACCAGTTCGGTCAGCCGGAGCCGATCGTCGGCGGTGAGCCAACCGTTGGTCAGCGCGGCGCTGAGCAGGGTGTCCTCGCGGGCGAGCAGCTCGCGGGCCCGGGCCAGCGCGATCACCGCCCGGGTCTCGGCGGCCAGCCCGCTCTCCCGCGCCCCCCATTCCGGTCCGTAGACCGCGAACGCGGCGTCGATCAGCCGGTGGTAGCCGGCGATCGCCCCGGCCCGGCCGACGTCCGCCTCGGCCCGCAGCCCGGCCAGCCCGCCCAACTGCCGGACCAGCTCGTCGACCCGGCCCCGGACCGGGCCGGCGGTGAGCAGTCGGAGGTCGGGACCGTCGGTGGCCGCCCGGAGGACGTCGATCCAGCGGTCGGTGTTGGCCCGCGCGCCGGGCAGGCCGACGCGGGCCTGGTCGGCCCCGGCGATCGCCTCCGCGGTGAGCCGGCGCTCGTACTGCAGATCGAGGATCAGCCGGTCGGTGGGCTGCCCGAAGGTCTCGGCCAGTGCCCGCACCCGGAGCAGCTCGGCGGCGTCCCGGACGGTCAGGTAGGCCGTGTACGACCAGAGCAGGAGCAGCACGACGGCGAGCGCGGCGAGCTGCCGCCGGATTCGCGGGTCGCCGGGCCGGGTCACGGCGCCGGCCGTTCCGGCCAGGGCCGGCCGGACCCGTCGCCCGAGCGGTCGGCCAGCAGCGTCCGCAGCAGCGCGAGCAGTTCGGCCCGGTTGGCGCAGTTGAGCCGGGACCGCATCCGCGCCACGTGGTGCTCCACCGTCTTCGCCGAGATGAACAGCCGGTCGCCGATCTCGCGGTAGGTCAGCCCGGCCACCACCAGCTCCGCCACCTCGCGCTCCCGGTCGCTGAGCCGGTGCGGCGCGGGGCTGGCGATGGCCTCGGCGCCCTCGACGCCGGCCCGCGGCGCGCCCTTGGCCCCGGCCGGCCGACCCTGCAGCATCCGGGCGCAGTCCAGCAGCGCGGTCATCGCCCGCCGGTCCGAGGTGCGGATCGCCGCCTGCCCGGCCAGCCGCGCGCCGTCCCAGCACAGGCCGGCGTCGTGCAGCCCGCGGGCGGCCGCCTCCACCCGGACCGGGTCGACGACGCCGCGCAGCACCTCCACCCAGCTCGCCGCGGCGGCGGCGACCACGGCCGCGTACCGGCTGTGGTCGGCGGCGGCGAGCAGCGCGGCCACGTGTTCGTCGGCGGCCGCCGGCTCCTCGGTGAGGATCGCCGCGTGCAGCCCGCTCCAGTGCAGCGGTGCGCTCCACAGGGGCGGGTCGCCCAGCCGGGCCAGCAGCTGCCGGGCCTCACCCAGGTACGGCTCCAGCCGGCTCAGGTCGCCCAGCCGCGCGCCGGCGATCGCCAGCTCGCCGAGCGGCAGCAGGGTGAACAGGTCGACCGGGTGGCGGACCAGGGCCTCCAGCGCGTGTCCCCAGCCCCGCTGGAGGGCGCCGAGGTCGCTGTTGCGCCGCGCGATGCCCAACTCCAGCGCGGTGGCGAAGAGCAGGTCCCGCGACTCGAGCGGCCGGCCAGCGGTCACCGACCCGAGGCGGTCGGCGGCGAGCAGCGTACGGCCCCGGACCATCGCGATCCATGCCTGCATCAGCCGGTGCCGCCGGGCCAGCAGCGGACCGCCGGTGCCGCTGGCGACGGCCCGGTCGAGCACCCGCTCCCCGACGTCCAGCTCGCCGCAGTGCAGGGCGGTCAGCGCGGCGAGCGCCGCCGGGCTGTCCGGCAGCAGCACCGCCCGGCCGGCCGGTTCGAGCAGCGCGGCCGCCTGCACCAGGGTGGAGAGCGCGGCGGTGGGCGGGCCGGCGATGCTGGCGGAGATCCCGTCGGCCATCAGCCGGGCCGCGCTGGCGTGCAGGGTGGGCGGCCCGTCGGCGGCCTGCCGGGCCGGTTCGGCGCGGTCGGCCGGGTGGCCGGCGGCGAGCGCGCCGACGGCCGCGAACGCCGTCGCCGAGGCGCTCCCCGACCAGCGGTACAGCTCGACGCTGCGGCCGACCTGACCACGGTGCGCTAGCGCCGTCGCGGCGACCACCGCCGCCTCGGCGCGGTCGGCCGGCGTGGCCGTGTCGAGCAGCCGGTCGGCCAGCCGGAGGGCGGCGTCCAGGTCGCCGGCGAGGGCGGCGGCGACCGCCTGCCGGACGGCCACCGGCCGACCGGCGGCCGTCGCGGCGGCGAACAGCTCCGCGGCCAGTGCCGGCTCGCCGGCCAGCGCCTCCTCGGCCGCGGCCGCCAGCGTCGGGGCGGGACAGTCGGCGGCCACGCCCGCCGCGCGCAGCGAGCGGACCAGCGGGAGCACCGGCCCGCCACGGGCGAGCTGCACCTCGGTGAGCCGGCGCCACACCGCGGTGCGGTCGGTGGCCGGGCTCAGCGCGGCCACCGCCCGGCGCACGATCGGCGCGAGCCGGCCGTCGACGCCGAGCAGCCCGGCTGCCCGGGTCGCCGAGACGAGCTCGTCCACCTCCTCCGGCGTCCGCCCGAGCAGCGGGCCGAGCAGGTCGACCGGCAGCGGCACGCCGGCGGCCACGGCGAGCAGCAGCCGGCGTACGTCGGGGGCCAGCTCCTCCAGGTCCGGCGCGAACTCGAGCACCGCCTGCCGCGCCGGTTCGGCGGGTACGCCACCGCCCTGCCCCGGCAGCCCACGGACCAGTCGCTCGACGTCCCGCGGCACCCCGCCGGTCTGGCTGTGCACGAAGTCGACCAGGTCGGGCCGGCGGCCGAGATCGGCGGCGGCGAGGTAGGCCGCGGTCTGCTCGCGGGCGAACGGGGTGAGCAGGACCAGCTGTCCGTCCCGGCGCAACGCGTCGGCCAGCTCGGCCAGCGCCGCCGGCCGGGGCCACGGCCGGTAGCCGACGGCCAGCCGGTGCCGCCGGGCGACCACCAGGGCGTGCAGCGCCCGCAGCCGCGCGTCGTCGAGCAGGTGCGCGTCGTCGACCAGCAGCACCGCGTCCGGGTCGACCGCGTCGGCGGCCGCCGGTGCGCCCTCCAGCACGGTCGTCCCGGCCTGCCGGTAGATCCGGGCCAGCTCCCGCAGGTACGCGCTGCGGCCGTGCCCGCCGGGCCCGGTCACGCCGAGCGTCAGCGGCGCGCCCGGTTCCCTCGCCACGGCGTCGAGCAGGGCCCGTGGCCCCTGGTCCAGCACCAGCCGGGACCCGGCGACGCTACTCATGATCATGGTCATCCTTCGCGTCCCCGCCCTCGCGTGAGCGCCAGGCGGGACGCCTTCGGCAGTTCCAGTGGGGTGATCCGGATCGGCGGGCGGGGTGGCGGCTCGCCGGGCATCGGCCGATCCGGGTCGGGTCGCCGCCGCGCCGGCACGGGGGCCCGGCCCGAGCCGCTGACCGGGGCGTCCGGCACCGGTTCGCGCTGCGGCGCGCGCGGCGCGACCACCTGGCAGGCGGCCAGCGCCGCCCCGGTGGCGGCGGTCAGCTGCGGGTCGGGTTCCACCTCGACCGGCACCGGGAAGGCCGCGGCGAGCACGTCGGCGACCAGCGGGATCCGGGTGGAGCCCCCGGCGAGCAGGACGCCGTCGAGCTGGGCCGGCCGCAACCCGGCGGAGTGGACGGTCCGCACCAGCAGGTCGGCGGTGGCCTGCACGGCCGGCCGGATCAGGTCCTCGAACCGGGCCCGGCTCACCGGCACCCGGGCCGGGCCGGTCGGCAGGGTCAGCAGCACGTCGGTCTCGGCGTCCACGGTCAACTCGCGCTTGGCCCGCTCGCACTCCGGCAGCAGCCCGCGCAGCACGGCCTGCGCCGTTCGCGGGCCGGCGGCGCCCAGTTCCCGGGCCAGCACGGTGCGGACGTGGTCGGCCAGCGCCTCGTCGAAGTCGACCCCGCCGACCCAGTCGAGCCCCTGCGGGAGACCGAACGTCTCGTACGTGCCGCGCGGGGTGCGCCGCACCAGGGCCGCCTCGAAGGTGGCGCCGCCGAGCGCGTACACCGCCGCCGAGCCGCCCGGGAAGCCCCGGGCCGCGTGGCTCTCGGCCACCGTGACCGTCCGGGGCAGCAGCGTCACCGCGTCCAGCCCGAACTCCCACAGCGCGCGGCGCAGCAGGTCCCGCCGGTGCCGACCCCAGCCGGCGGGGTGGCTGAGCACGACGGCGTCGGCGGGCTCGCCCTCCCGGTCGTGGACACGCTCCACCACCCAGGTCGCCAGCGCGGCGGTCAGCGTCTGCGGCGAACACGGCTCACCGGCGAGCAGCAGGGGCACGTCGTCGCCCACCCGGCCGACGAAGCCCCGGGCGGTGCGGCCGGGGTCGGCCCCGGCCGGCTCGCCGACCAGGAACATTCCGTCCGTCGACAGGCGCACCACGGACGGCAGCGTGACGGATCCGTCATCCAGGGTGACCGGCTCCGGGCGGGTCCAGGTGGCACCCCGGCGCCGGGCCACACTGGCCACGGTCGTGGTGCTCCCGATGTCTATCCCCAGGACGTACGGCATCCGCTTTCTTCCCTCACCGCGAGTTGGCCGGTCGGCGGCGACGGTGTCGACACCCGGACCACCCCCGGCGAAACCCCGTGGGCTCCTACGTTCGTACCAGAGATCACTCCCGGATCGGGACCCTAACTCTGGCCGGCCCGAGTCCCCCAGTCCCCCTAACGTACGAGGGGGCGGGCACCCTAATCCGGCGGGGTGGGTTGCGGGCCGTTCCCCGATGCCCGGTGCCGGCCCCGGGCCGTACGGTCACTGTCGACGATCGCCGGTCACCGACGCCAACGAGGAGAACGCGCACAATGCCGCACCAGACCCTGCACGACTTCGTGCTCAACCTGCTCACCGACCCGGACGCGCGGTCGGCCTTCGACCTCGACCCGGAGGGCGCGCTGCAGGCCGCCGGCCTCAACGACATCACCGCCGCCGACGTGCAGGACGTCGTCCCGCTGGTGGTCGACTACGCCCCGGTGCACGGGCTCGCGCCGGTGGGCCCGGTGGCCGGTCAGCTCGGGGTCGACCCGCTGGTGACCGACGCGACCGACGTGGTCGGCCAGCTGCAGAGCGTGACCCAGCAGATCAGCCTGACCAGCTCCGACAGCGGGCTGGACGTGAAGGCCGGGGTGCTGGGCGCGATCGCCGTCGACCCGAGCGCCGTCGCCGTCGGGGCGACCGTGCTGCCGGGGATCGGCCTGGGCGTCGGGCCGGGTGGCCTGGAGACCGACCTGACCGGGGCGCACGACCTGGCGCACACCCTCGACGCCGACGTGGTGGGCGCGGTGGACACCGTGGCCGACCCGGTCGTCGGCGACGTGACCGGTACGGCCGGCGACCCGGGCGCGGTGCTCGGCGGCGCCGACTCCGGGCTGCTCGGCAACGGCGTGCTGGGCGGGGACGGCCTGCTCGGCGGGGCGCTCGGCGGCACCCAGGGCCAGGTCGGCGGCCTGGTGGACGGGCTCGGCGTGGACGACACCCTGGGTGGTCTCGGGCTCGGCGACGGGCAGGGCGGCCTGGTCCCGCCGGTCGACGTGCCGTCCACGGTGGGCGGCGTGACGCAGCAGGTCGACGGCCTGCTCGGCGGTGTGACCGGCACGGTGGGCAGCGTGACCGGTGACGTGACCGGCGGTGTGACCGGCGACGCCGGGGTCCACGGCGACGCTTCCGCGTCGGCCGGCGGCGGCCTGCTGGGTGTCACCGACGGTCTGCTCTGACCGGATTCCGGTGGAGCGGGAAGGCCGGATCGCCCTGGGCGGTCCGGCCTTTTCCCGGATCCCTCTTGATAATTGACCTGAAATCCGCACACTTGGTGCGGTGATGGCGGGGATCTGGCTGGACGTGCTCGACGAGATCGCCCGTACGTGCCGGGAGCACGGGCGCGGCGATCTGCTCCAGACGGTCCGTGAGAAGCGCGCCCAACTGCTGGATCCCACGCTGCGGGTGCTGGTCGTGGGCGAGCCCAACCAGGGCAAGAGCCAACTGGTCAACGCCATCGTCAACGCCCCGGTCTGTCCGGTCGGCGACGGCCGTACCACCGTGCTGCCGACCGTGGTGCGGCACGCCGGGGTCGCCGCCGCCGCGGTGGTCCAGGGGCCACCGTCCACTCCGGGTCGGCCCGGTGGCGGCACCGGGGCCCTGGAGCGGACCGCGCTCCCGCTGGACCAGATCCCCGCCGGCGTGGCCGGCACCCTGCGCCGGGCCGGCGGCGGCCCGGCGTACGTCGAGATCGGACTGCCCCGCGCGCTGCTCGGCGCGGGCCTGGTGCTGGTGGACATGCCCGGCGCCGACGAGGTGGCCGCCCTCGGCGGCGCCGCTCCGGCGGCGGCGCTGAACCGCGCGGACGCCGTGCTGCTGGTCTCCGACTCGACCCGGGAACTCTCCGTCGCCGAGCTGAACGTGCTGCTGCACCTCACCCGGTCGCACCCCAACGTGGTGGTGGTGCAGACCAAGACCGACCTGGCGCCGGACTGGCGGGCGGTGGCCGAGCGCAACCGCAAGCACCTCGCCGAGGCCGGCGTGCCGGCGGCGCTGATCTGCGTGTCGGCGGCGCTGCGGCTGCGCGCCGCGGCCGCCGACGACCGGGTCCTCAACGCCGAGTCGGGCTTCCCCGTGCTGATCGCGCGGCTCCAGCGGGACCTGGCCGGCAAGGCCGACGTGCTGGCCCGGGCCTCGGTGAGCCTGGTCGCCCGCACCGTGGTGGAGCAGCTGGCCGCGCCGCTGCGGGCCGAACTGGAGAGTCAGCAGGCCGAGCAGGAGTCCGGCCCGATGACCCGGCTGCACGCGGCCCAGCGGGAGGTCGACGAGCTGCGCCGGTGCGCCACCCGATGGCAGAACACGCTGGCCGACGAGATGGCCGACCTGCTCTCCGACATCGAGTACGACCTGCGCGACCGGACCCGGGAGATCCTGCGGACGGTCGACGAGGCGTTCGACACGGCCGATCCGCTGGTGGCCTGGGACACCTTCGAGGAGTGGCTGCGGCGCAGCCTGGTCGAGGCGGCCGAGGCGAACCACGAGTGGCTGGTGCAGCGCTGCGACTGGGCCGCCCGGCGGGTGGCCGGCAACTTCGCCCGGTACGGCTACGACGTGCTGCCGCCGTGGTCGATGGCGGTGCCGGAGGACCTCGGTGACCGGATGCCGAGCATGGAACGGCCGAACATCGACCGGTTCACCGCCGGCCAGAAGGTGTTCACCGGTATGAAGGGCTCGTACGGCGGCCTGCTGATGTTCGGCCTGGCGATGACGCTGGCCGGCATGCCGATGATCAACCCGGTGTCGATCGGCGCCGGCGCGCTGTTCGGCGGCAAGAGCATCCGGGACGAGAGCCGCCAGTTGCTGCGCCGCCGCCAGTCGACCGTCAAGACCGCGATCCAGCGCCACGTCGACGACTTCTTCGTCCGGACGACCAGGGACTGCCGGGACGCCGCCCGGCAGGTGCAGCGGATGCTGCGGGACCACTTCAGCGCGCTGACCGAGGAGTTGCAGGAGGCCATCATCCAGTCGCTGCGTACCGCCAAGGCGGCCGCGGACACCGACGCGGCGGCGCGCGACCAGCGCCAGCGCGAGATCCGGCTGAAGATGACCCGGTTGGCCGCGCTCTACGAGCAGGCCCAGCAGCTGACCGGCGCCCGGCCCGCGCCGGCGACGCTGGAGCCGCGGGCATGACCGTCGGACTCCGGCTGGACGAGGCGGTGTGGGGCCTGCTGCACCGGGCCGTGGAGCTCTACCGGGAGCACCCCCGGGCCAGCGCCCATCTGCGCCAGCAGCTGGCCCGGCTGGAGCAGCCGCTGCGCATCGCTATCGCCGGGCCGTGGCGGTCCGGCCGGTCGACCGTGCTGAACGCGCTGATGGGCGAGGAGGTCGCGCCGGTCGAGGGGACCGACGGCAGCGGCGTCTTCACCTGGTACGAGGACGGGGCGCAGCCGGCGGCCACCGCGTACTCGACCAGCCACCCGCCGCAGGAGCTGGCGGTGGCCAAGTCGGCGACCGGGATGCGGGTGGACCTGGTCGGCTGGCGGGCCGGTGAGCTGCGCGACATCGTGGTGCGGTGGCCGACCCGGGCGCTGCGGCAGGTCACGCTGATCGACACGCCGCCGGTCGCCGGCCCGGACGAGCACGGCCGGTCCCCGGTGCTGGACCGGGTGCTGCGCGACGCGGACGCCGTGCTCTACCTGACCCGCGACGGTCGGGGCAGCGATCTGCGGGTGCTGGAGTCGGTACGGGAGAGCGCGGTCGGGCAGGCCGCCCCGGTGCACGTGGTCCTGGTGCGGTCCCGGGCGGACGAGACCGGGGGCGGGCGGATCGACGCGCTGCTCACCGCCCGGCAGCTCGCCCGCCGGCAGCACCGCGACCCGCGGGTCGCCGCGGTCAGCCTGAACGTGGTGGCGTGCAGCGGACTGCTCGGGCTGGCCGGCCGGGTGCTCAGCGAGTCGGACTACGCGGCGCTCGCCCAGCTGGCCCGGGCGCCCCGTGCGGAGCTGGAGGCGTACCTGCTCTCGGCCGACCGCTTCCTCCGGGGCGAGCTGCCGGTCCCGCTGGACGCCGAGGTGCGCGCCGCCCTGCTGGACCGGCTGGGCCTGTTCGGGGTGCGGCTGGCCACCACCCTGGTGCGTACCGGCTGCGACAGCCGGGTCGCGCTCTCCGCCGAGCTGATCCGGCGCAGCGGCCTGGCCGAGCTGCGCGAGTCGGTGAACCGGTTCTTCGTCGACCGGCGGGACACCCTCAAGGCGCGCTCGGCGCTGGCCGCCGTGGAGGCGCTGGCGCGGGCCGAGCCCGGCCCGGGCAGCGCCGAGCTACTCGGCACGGTCGAACAGATCCTCGCCGGTGCGCACCAGTTCCAGGAGCTGCGGCTGCTGGCCGCGCTGCGCGACACCCGGCTCGGCTTCGAGGCCGACCTGGCCGAGGAGGCGCGGCGGCTGGTGGGCGGCGACGGGATCGGGCTGGCGGCCCGGCTCGGCGTCGAGCACGACGCGACCGTGCAGCGGCTCTGGGAGGTCGCCGCCGACGCGCAGTGGCGCTGGCGGGAACGCGCGGAGGACCCGCTGCTGCGGCTGGCGCAGCGGCGCGGCGCGCAGGTCGTCGTGCGCAGCTGCGAGGGGATGCTCGCCGAACTGGCCGAGGGTGGGCGGTGACCGGCCGCCGCCCGGTCAGGCCGGCTTGGTGATGAAGGACGGCCGGATCCGGGCCCAGGGCACCCACGCCGAACTGCTCGCGGGCGACGACCTCTACCGCCGGCTGGTCGAGGCGCTGCGCATCGCGGCCGGGCGGCACGGCGGCGCGGTGGCCGTACGCTGAGGCGCGCCAGCCCCCGACCGGCCGTGTCAGCTCGTGGTATGAGCCAGCTGATATAGAGCAATCTCGATCCTGTGCGCGTAGGTTGACGCTGACCCGTTCGATCGGGCCGGCGTCGGGGCCGAGGGCGACCAGTGGCCGCGGCACGGGCCGGGTCGGCAGGTCCCGGCACCGTCCGCGCCGCCCACTGCTTCCGGCGGGCGGGGCGCGGCTGGGCACCGGACCCCCGCTCCCGTCCGCGGCGCAACCCCCATGAACCCGCGCCGCGGCCGCCCTCAAGGAGGCCACGGATGAGACGAAGCTTCGCCGCCGCGGCAGCAGCGATCCTGCTGCCCGTCGGCGCCCTCACGATCGCGGCGCCACCGGCCGCCGCGGCACCGGTGGACGTACCCGCCACGAGCGCCGCGGCGCCACCCGCCGCCGCGTCGTCGGAGATGTTCGCCGCGCTGCAGCGGGACCTCGGCCTCACCGCCGCCCAGGCCCGCACCCGCATCGCCCGCGACGAGAAGGGCAGCCGTACGGACGCCGCGCTGCGCCGGTCGCTCGGCGCGGCGTACGCCGGCGGCTGGCTGACCGCCGACGCGCTCGTGGTGGCGGTCACCAGCCAGGCCGCGGCGGACCGGGTCCGGGCCGCCGGCGCCCGGCCGAAGGTCGTCGACCGCAGCGGCGCGGAACTCGACCGGATCAAGTCGACGCTGGACCGGCACGCCGCGAAGGCGCCCGCCGCCTCGGTCCCCGGCTGGTACGTCGACGTCACCACCAACAGCGTGGTGGTGCTCGCCCGCGGCGACGCCCGCGCGGCCGCGGCGTTCGTGCGGGCCAGCCGGGTCGACGCGTCCGCCGTCCGCGTGGTGGCCACCACCGAGGCCCCGCGCACCTACTACGACGTGCGCGGCGGCGACGCCTACTACATGGGCGGGCGCTGCTCGGTCGGCTTCTCGGTCACCGGCGGGTTCGTCACCGCCGGCCACTGCGGCACCGTCGGCACCGCGACCCAGGGCTACAACCAGGTCGCGCAGGGCACCTTCCGCGGGTCGTCCTTCCCCGGCAACGACTACGCCTGGGTGCAGACCAACACCAACTGGACCCCGCAGCCGTGGGTGAACAACTACTCCGGCGGCAACGTCACCGTGGCCGGCTCCACCGAGGCGGCGGTCGGCGCGGCGATCTGCCGCTCCGGCTCGACCACCGGCTGGCGGTGCGGCTCGGTGCAGGCCAAGAACCAGACCGTCAACTACGCCGAGGGTTCGGTCAGCGGGCTGACCCGCACCAACGCCTGCGCGGAGCCCGGCGACTCGGGTGGCTCGTGGCTCTCCGGCCAGCAGGCGCAGGGCGTCACCTCCGGCGGCTCCGGCAACTGCACCTCCGGCGGGACGACCTACTTCCAGCCGGTCAACGAGATCCTCTCGGCGTACGGCCTGACGCTGCGCACCAGCGGTGGCGGTGAGCCGCCGCCGCCGACCGGCTGCACCGGCTACGAGGCGACCTACACCGGCTCGATCTCGGCGGGCCAGAGCCGGTACCAGCCGAACGGCAGCTACTACTACTCGTCGGTCTCCGGCACCCACCGCGGCTGCCTGGACGGGCCGACCGGGGTCGACTTCGATCTCTACCTGCAGAAGTGGAACGGGTCCAGCTGGGCGGACGTGGCCGGGTCGTACACCGCCGGCCCGGACGAGTCGCTGAGCTACACCGGCACCGCGGGCTACTACCGCTTCGAGGTGCACGCCTACAGCGGCTCGGGCAGCTACTCGATGGGCATCACCAACCCGTGATCCCGACCGGTGCGGCCGCCGGCGGCGGTCGCACCGGGGCGGGACGCGGTGACGGCGGGGTGCGGAGGGGAGTCCGCACCCCGCCTCAGCGCGTGGCGGACGAACCGCCGCCGCCTCCGCTCCTGGTGGACCGGACCGGCACCGCGTCCCCCACCCGGCGCTCAACCGGGCGGCGTGCCGTGGGCGAACCCGCTGCCGGGCGACGGCGCCGGCCGGGTGCGGTAGACCTCGACCCCGACGGCAAGGTCCTGCCAGGGCATACCGGTCCCCTTGAACAACCGTGGTCCACCGGCGGGCAGCCGGGCGCGGCCGGTCACCAGGTGGTGCAGCGGGATCAGCTCGTCCTCCCGCAGCACCCCGGCGGCCAGCGGGATGACGACATCACCCGCCTCCCGCAGGGTGCTGGCCCGCGACTCGACCACGACGTGCGAGCGGGCGACCAGCGTGTCGTCCACCTCCCGGGCGTGCGGCGAGTGCGAGCCGATCGCCACGACCACCGCGTCCGCCCGGACCAGCGCACCGTCGAAGAGCGGCGTGGCGGAGCTGGTACAGCAGCAGATCACGTCCGCCCGGCTCACCGCCTCGGCGGCCGAGCCCGGGTCGCGGAGCTCGACGGGCACGCCCGTGCCGGCCAGCCGCGCGGCCAGCCGGTCCCGCCGGGCGGTGGCGCGGGCGACCAGGGTCAGCTCCGCGACGTCGTGCAGCGCCAGCAGCGCCGCGGCGTGGCCGAGCGCCTGCGGGCCGGCCCCGAACACGGTGAGCCGCAACGGCTCGCCGGCGGTGGGCGGCAGCAAGTGCCGCACCGCGAGCGCGGACATCGCCGGGGTGCGCAGGTTCGTCAGCGCGGCGCCGTCGATCAGCGCCGCCGGGCGTTGTTCCGACCCGGCGAAGAGCAGGAAGGCCCCCTGGATGAGCGGCCGGCCGCGGTCCGGATTGTCGGGGGTGCTGGTGAGCAGCTTGCAGCCGGTGTACCCGTCCCTGGTCGCCGGCATGACCAGCAGTTCGCCGGCCGCCGTGGCCAGCCGCGAGCGGGGCGGCTGCCGTTCCGGGTCGAGGCCTTCGGACAGCGCGGTCTCCAGGGCGTCCACCGCGGCCCGGACCGGAGTCGCCGCGACCTCGGCCGCGGCGACGAGCCTCATCCCGGCGAAGGTGGCGACGGTCGGCGCGGCGGACTCGGACACGGGCGGCTCCGGGGGTGGACGGCTGGCGGGACATCACAGGCTAGTCCGCGCCGGGTGACACCCCGGCCGGCGGAGGTCCCGCGGGCGGGGGTCGAAGGTCCCGTCGACTGTGGTCCGCCGGCACTGCTCGCGGCGGGCCGGAACCGGTGGAATCGAGTCGTAGACAAGAAGTGAGAGGAGCAGGCGCAATGACCGCCATCGCTGAGCGTCCGACCGTCAACCGCACCGCCACCACCGCCCACCGGGCGGTCGCCGTCCCGGCCGAGACCACCCGGGAGAGGGCGACCCGCTACACCCTCGCCGGCCTGCGCCTCGCCCTCGGCTGGACCTTCCTCTGGGCGTTCCTGGACAAGATGTTCGGCCTGGGCCACTCGACCGACGCCGCCAAGGCCTGGATCAACGGCGGCAGCCCCACCAGGGGCTTCCTCGGCAACGCGGTCGCCGGCCCGTTCGCCGACCTCTACCGGTCGTTCGCCGGAGCCGCCTGGGCCGACTGGCTCTTCATGGTCGGTCTCGCCGCCATCGGCACGGCGCTCCTGCTCGGCATCGGCGTGCGGATCGCCGCCGCGGCCGGCGCCCTGCTCCTGGTCATGATGTGGACGGCCGTCCTGCCCCCGGAGAACAACCCCTTCATGGACGACCACCTCGTCTACGCCGGCGTCCTCGCGGTGCTCGCCCTCACCGCCGCCGGGAACACCCTCGGCCTCGGCCGGTACTGGACCCGACTGCGGATCGTGCGGCGGCTGCCCTTCCTGAAGTGACGACGCCCCCGACGAGGGCGGCACCCGGACCGGGTGCCGCCCTCGCGGCGTACCGGCACCGGCGGCCCGGAGCCGATCCAGGTGCCGGCGCCGGCGTCAGGCCGGGACGACGGAGAGCCGGGGGCCGGCGGGCGGCGCGGTACCGGCCAGGCTCACCAGGGTGTGCCCGGTGACGTCGTCGACCAGGGCGACCCGCACCGCGCCGGGCTCCGGGTCGGCCAGCGGCACGGCGAAGACCGCGGTCACCGGGCGGCCCTGGTAGCGGGCGGCGTGTGCGACGAAGCGCCACTCGCCGTCGTCCCAGTGCTCGCGTACATCGGAGCGGAGCAGCGCCGCCACCCGGCGGTAGGCGTCGCTGAGCTGGAGCTGCTGCACGGTGGCGAGCAGCGGCACCCCGGAGCCGCCGCGCAGCGGATGGGTCAGCCGGGCGCGCAGCCGGCGCAGCGGCAGCAGCCAGGCGGCGTCCAGCTCCGGCGAGAGCGCCACCACCGCGGCCAGTTCGGCGAGCAGCACCGCGGCGCCGGCCGCCGGCCGGGCCGCCAGCGCGCCCGCCCAGCCCGTCCCGGCCAGGCCGGCCAGGCCGCCCGCCGCCACCAGCAGCCCGGCCCGGGCCAGGCTGCGGCCGGAGACCGGAGTGGCGCGGGCGCTCAGGCACCCGCAGGAGGAGGCCGGCGCCGCCCGGCGGGCGTAGCCGAGGTAGCCGAGGAAGCCGACGGCCAGCGCGGTCGCGGCGACCGCCTCCAGCCGCAGCACCGGGGGCAGCAGGAGCAGCCCGCCGAGGGTCAGCTCGACGGCGCCGAGCAGCCGGTACGCCGGCAGCGCCCGGCGCTCTCCGAGCAGCCAGGCCAGCGCCGACCGGTGGGCGGCCGCGGCGGCGTGCCGGCTGAACAGTTTGACGCGGGCGGACCAGATCAGCACGGCACCGACGACCAGCGGTTGCAGCGCCGCGATCATGTCGATCATGGGTTCTCCCATCGGGTGGTCCGGCGGGCGGCGCCCCGGGCGGCCCCGTACCGCCCGGGGTGCCGCGCGGGTCAGGCGGCGGCGTAGACGGTGGCGATGTCGATCTCGTTGGTGTCCGGATGCCAGGCGCCGAGCACCTGGACGTGCCGGCCGACCCGCAGCAGCGACATGTCGCTCACCGCCGGCGTCCCGTTGTAGACCGCGGCGGACCGGTCCGGCACCACGTGCGCGACGATTCGTTGGCCCTTGTGGTCCAGGTGCAGCACGTTGCGGCCGACCGCGGCGATGTGCCCGTGCAGGTTGACGATGTTGACCCAGACGGCGTCCGCGGCGAGCGTGCCGTCGGGCAGGCGGACGCCGCGGGCGTAGAGCCCGTCACCGACGGCCACCCGGTCGAACGTGGTCGGGTGCAGCTTCCAGATGCTCGTGCCGTCGGTGATCCGGATCGAGTGCAGCACGGTGTCCGAACCGGTGACCAGCAGCATGCTGCCGGAGATCTTGCTGATCCGGCCCTCGGCGAAGTTCGGGTCCGGTGCGCCGGGCTCCACGGCGGAGGCCTCGGCGGCGAAGGCGGCCTCGGGGGCGAGCGAGCCGAGCGCGGTGGCGCCGACCACGCCGCCGAGCGCGGCGGTGGCGAGCAACCGCCGTCGGTCCAGGGTCTGGTGCATGGTGGTGCCCTCCGTTCAGACGGTGTCGACCGAGCAGGGCCGCAGCCCGGCGGAGAGACTGGCGATCGCGCTGTACGCCGCGGGCGTCAGGTCGATGATCCGGTTGCTGCCGCAGGCCGAGCCGCAGCAGGTCCGCTCGCCGCAGAACAGGTCGGTCTGCGGGCCGCAGTCGGCGATCGTGGTGCCGATCCGGGCGCCGTTGCAGAGGTTGGTGGTGTAGTGCCGGAAGCCGCAGCCGCGGCGGCTCATCCCGGTGATCCCGCAGGCGTGCGGGCGGGTGATGGCCAGGCACGCGTCCGAGGTGTTCGGCCAGGCGTGCTGGTAGTTGCCGGATCTGCAGGTGCCACAGGCGCCGCCGCCGGCCGAGCCGCAGGGACCCCAGGCGCTGCCGCAGCAGAACCACGACACCTCACCTCGCAGAGCTGCCATGGGTACCTCCCTCCAGGAACGTGATCGAAAACGATCAGTGTCTATATAGACGCTGATTGTTGTGGCATAAATCACCAAAGTCAACGGTGGAGTGGTAGCTTTCCTACGGAGCGCGTGGTGGGCGGATTCGGACCCGACCCGGTGATGCGCGGCGCTGATGGCGTGCGGCGACCAGGGTCTCGGCCGTCAACCTCGGTCAGTCCTGACCGCGAGCGCCAGCGGCGGGTCACCCGGACGCCCGCCCGGCACGCCGGTCAGCGGTCGAGCACGGTCAGGTCGAGCGCGGCGAGCCGGTCCGGGTCGGAGAGCACGTCGATGGCGACGATCCGGCCGTCGGTGACGGTGAAGCCCATGACCGACAGCGGCCGGCCGTTGGCCACCACCACGACCCCGGCGGCCCCGTTGACCAGCGCCGGCCGGGCGAACGGGGAGAGCCGCCCGAAGGTGACCGCCTGCCCGGCCACCGCCCGCGCGCCGGTGACGACGACCCGCCGGTGGGCGCGGGCGGCCCCGCCGTCGGCGCGCAGCACCACCTCGGGATCGAGCACGGCGACGAGCGCGGCGAAGTCGCCGTCGCGGGCGGCGGCGAAGAACGCGTCGACCACCGCCCGCTGCCGGGCGAGGTCGGGGTCGGGCGCCGGCGCCTGCCCCCGCACCCGGCGGCGGGCCCGGCTGGCGAGCTGGCGGGCCGCGGCCGGTGACCGGTCGACCATCGGCGCGATCTCCTCGAAGGGCACCGCGAACATGTCGTGCAGCACGAACGCGAGCCGCTCGGCCGGCGTCAGCGTCTCCAGCACCACCAGCAGCGCCAGCCCGACCGAATCGGCCAGCACCGCCTGCTGCTCCGGGTCGAGGCCGGAATCCGGGCTGATCACCGGATCCGGCACCCGCACGTCGAGCGGCTCCTCCCGCCGCGCCGCGCGTGAGCGAAGCATGTTCAGGCACACCCGGGCCACCACCGTGGTCAGCCACCCCGCGGGGTTCTCCACGCTGCCGGCGTCGGCGCGGCTGACCCGCAACCAGGCCTCCTGGACGGCGTCGTCGGCCTCGCTCACCGAACCGAGCATCCGGTAGGCCACCGCACGCAGCCGCGTCCGGTGCTCCTCGAACCGCTCCGTCAGCCACTCGCGCTCGTCCACCTGTCACGCCTTCCTCGCGGGGTCGTACCGCTAGGACCCGCCGCGGCCGGGCGATGTGACCGGGGGACCGGATTCCGGCCCGGCAGCGAACGCCCCAGCACCCGCAGCCCACCCGGCGACCAGCGGAAAGACCGCCGCCGGCGGCATCGCTTCGACGCCGGAGACGAGTTCGGCCCAGCCCGGAACAGCACCGTACCGGCCGCGCCGGTCAGGCCCGGCGCCTGGGCCGGTCGGCCCGGGTAGGGCTGGCCATACCCGGAAGCTACGCCCAGACGGCTGGGGTGGGCGCCCCGGCCCCGATCAGCGTCTGCCGCATGACACCGCCGGACCCGCCGCACCTGGCCGCGACGCTGCGCCGCCCTCACTACCTGCTCTCCTGGTGGCCGTGGCGCGCGCTGGCCTATCTGCTGACCACCGTGCCGGTCGCCGGCACCCTCGCCGTCGGGCTGCTCCTCGTCGGGGCGCCGCTGCTGGCGGCCGTCAACGCGGTGCGGCAGGGTCAGCCGGCCGGTGCCCGGTCCGCCGCGCCGAAGACGATGTCGAGGTGGTCGTCCAGCGCGGCCAGTGCCTGCTCCACGGTGTACTGCCCGCCGAGCAGGTAGAGGCCCAGCCCCTCCATCAGCGCCAGCACCCCGGCGGCCGCGTCCCGGCGGGGCGCCGGGAGGAGACCGGCGACGAACTCCACCAGTTGCCCGGTCTCCTCGCGCATGCCGGCGGCGGCCTCCGGGCGTACCGCGGTGTAGGCCAGGAAGGCCAGGGCGACCCGCCCGTCGGCGCGCGACTCCTCGGTCAGCGGCAGCAGCGAAGTGATCATCGCCCGGAGCAGCTGGCGGGGCGACGGGTCATCGCCCAACCGGCTGACCGCGTCGGTGATCCGGGCCTGGCCACGGTCCCGCACGACGCCCATGGCGAAGGTCATCATCTCGTCCTTGGTGCGGAAGTAGTGCTGCACCATGCCGGGCGAGACACCGGCCTCGGTCGCCACGTGACGCAGGCTCACCGCCTCCAGCCCCTGCCGGGCGGCGACCCGCATCAACGCGTCGGCGATGAGCGTGCGCCGCTCGTGGCGGTCGACCTTCTTCGGCATGGCCTCATGCTGTCACGGTGCGGTCGTGCCGGTGATCGGCCGCGACCCCGGCCGGTGCGGGGACGCCGGCGGCGGGGTCCGCGACGGTCACCGTCCCGGCCGCGGCGTCGACCGTGACCAGTTGTCCGGTGCGGATCCGGCGGGTGGCGTGCGGGACGCAGATGACGGCAGGGATGCCGTACTCGCGGGCCACCGTCGGGCCGTGCGCCATCACCGCGCCGGTCTCGGTGACCAGCGCGGCGGCGGTGAGGAACAGCGGCGTCCAGCCCGGGTCGGTGGTGGGCGCGACCAGGATCTCGCCGGGTTCGACGTGCGCGGTGGCCGGGTCGTGGACGACCCGGGCCGGCCCGGTCGCGCGGCCGGCGGCGGCTCCCACGCCGCGCAGGGCGCCGTCCGCGGCCGGCGTGGCGGGCAGGACGGCCTCGACGTCGGTGCCGTCGGAGAGGACGGCCACCGGAACGCTGCGCCGGCGCAGTTCCCGCCGGTGCACCGCCCGGCGGGCGGCGACCGTGGGCCGGTGGTCGGCCCCGTCGTGCACGGCCGCGTGCGTCTCGTCCAGGGTCAGGAACATGATGTCGTCCGGTTGCGCCAGCAGGTTCCGCTCGGCCAGGTCGGCGCCGATGAGCAGCAGTTGCCGGCGCATCTCCCGCAACCGGTACAGGCCGGCGAACTTGCCGGCCTCCCGGAGGCCGGCCAGCGACCGGGCCCGGCGCAGCAGGAACCCGGCGAGCCGGCCGCGGACCGGCCGGCGGCGGCGGGCCCGCGCGACGATGTCCGCCAGGGCGGCCTCGGCGGTCGCCGCGGCGCGGGCGAAACGCGCGTCGGGCGCCTGCTCCGGGTCGGTGACCCGGAGGTAGTTGGCGATCATGGCGAAGACCGGCGTCGGGTCCTCGTCCCAGCGGGGCACCCCGAGGTCGACCTCGGCGACCGCGCGGTGGCCGTAGCGGTCCAGGAACTCCGCCAGCCCGAAGTCCGGCAGCTCCCCCCGGGCGTACCGGGCGGCCAGCTCCCCGGGCGGGGTGGTGAGCAGCAGGTCGCGGTGGTCGCCGACGTGTCGGGTCAGCCGCCACAGCGCCAGGTCCATGTCGAGGGTGACGTTGTGCGGCATGCCGCCGAGCACGGTGTTGATCTCGTCGCGGCTGGCCACCCCGGCGAGCAGCGTGGGCGGCAGCGCGGCGGCGAGCATGCCGGCGACGATCGGCCAGACGATGTCGTACGGGCCGGCCGAGGGGTCCTGGGCGCGGACGAACTCCAGCCGCTCGGCGGCGGTGCGCAGCCCGGCGGGCGCGGCCGAGCGGAGCCTGAGCCGCTCGACCTCCTGGAACAACCGGAGCCGGGCGGCGTCCGGCCGGGCCAGCGACCGGGTGACCCCGGTGACGGCGCGCAGGCCGGTGCGCAGGGACGGGACGGACCCCGCGCGGCGGGTGGCGCCCGGCAGCGGGGCGAACCGCGGATCGGCGAGCACGTGCTCCATCACCGCCTGCGCGCGCGGGCCGAAGTCGACCGCCATCAGCTTGACCAGCCGCTTGCGGGCGGCCCGGTCGCGGGCCAGGTCGGTGAGGTCGCCGTACAGGCGCCCGCCGATGTCGGTGACCTCCACCGTGAGCCCGAACGCGGCCAGCATCCCCGCCACCAGCGCCTTCAGGCTGGACATGCCCATCGGGGTCGCGGGCTGCAGCATGCCCTGCACGTGGCCGAACTCCAGGTAGACCCGGGGGGTGGGTTTCCCGGTGTCCGGCGGCAGCGGGAACAGCGTGGTGATCGGCCGTGACTGCAGCAGCCAGTGGACGCCGTCGCGGTCGTACGCCCACTCGACGTCCTGCGGGGCGCCGAAGTGCGCCTGGAGCCGGCGGCCGACCTCGCGCAGCTCGGCCAGCTGGGCGGCGGTCAGCGGCCCCGCGGCGGCGGGCGGCGCGTCGTCGAGGACGTACCGGTCGACCGCGGTGGCGCCGTCGACCACGGCCGTGCCGAGGCCCGGGGCGGCCTCCACCACCTGCTCGGTGCGGCAGCCGGTGAGCGGGTTCGCGGTGAACAGCACCCCGGCGACCGCCGGCTCGACCATGCGCTGCACGACGACGGCCATCCGCACCGACTCGTGGTCGATCTGGTGGGCGTCGCGGTAGGCGACGACGCGCGGGTGGTGCAGCGAGTCCCAGCACCGCCGGATCGCGGCCAGCACCTCGGGCAGCCCGGTGACGCCGAGCAGGGTGTCCTGCTGCCCGGCGAAGCTGGCGTCCGGGAGGTCCTCCGCGGTCGCGCTGGAGCGCACCGCCACCGGGCCGCCACCGAGCCGCCGGTACGCCTCGGCGACCTCGGCCTCCGGGATCACCCCCCGGTCGTGGGCGAGGGTGGTGACGCAGAAGCCCTCCGGCACCCGTTCCCCCGAACGGATCAGCTCACCGAGCCCGGCCGCCTTGCCACCGACCAGGTCGACCAGGTCGCCGGTCACCTCGGACAGCGCGATCACCCGCATGCGGACACCTCTTTTGCAGTGCAGTTGCATTGCGAAAGACGCTACCTGTTTCACGATGCAACTGCAATGTGAAGCCTGCCGCGAGGTGCTCGCCCTCGCCCCGGAGGGGTGGCGCCGTCGGTTCCGGTCAGCCCTGGCGGGCCTTCTGGCGCCGGTCCGCCTTGTTGATCACGAAGATCCGGCCCCTGCGGCGCACCACGATCGAGTTCACCTTCCGCTTCAACCCCCGCACCGAGCTTCTGACCTTCATGGCGGAACACCCCTTCCTGATCGCCGGATCCCGGGCCTCCGCCGCGGGCGACGGCAGCGGACCGGGGACGGCCGGGCAGGCGTCGCGACGACGGTGGGCGATCTTCGACGTAACCCGGCTCGGGTACCCGGCGGCACACCGGTCATTCGTCACCTCGCGGGCGCCGCCGTCCGCCCGGGGCGAAGCCCGCTCGGCGGTGTCCCGCCAGGCCCGGCAGCGGCCGACCGCCGCGGTGGGGGCTGGCAGGATGGCCGGGTGGACCTCGACTCCGGCGCCGGGCTGCTGCACCGGCTGACCTCGTACCTGCCGAGCCGCGAGTGGAACGTGCCGGTGGACGACCCCCGGGTCCGCCGCGACCTCGTCCCGAACGACCCGGCGACCCTGCCCCCGCCGATGAAGGGTTACCCGGACGGCCTTCCCGTCGTGGCGCTGCCGCGCGACCTGCCCGACCCCGGCGTGCCGGCGACGGCCGTCCTCGCGGGCGTCGCCTGCCCGGCGCGGCCGTTGGACGCGGCGCAGCTCGGCCGGGTGCTCTTCCTCGGCGCCGGCGTGGTCCGCACCGCCCGCCGCGACGGGCGTCCGATCTACTACCGCGCCGCCGGTTCCGCCGGGGCGCGCTTCCCGCTCGAGGTCTACGCGAGCACCCGTGGCGTCGCCGGAGTCCCGGACGGCGTGCACTGGTACGACGCGGCGCGGCACGCGCTGGTCCAGGTCGGCCCCGCCGCCGCCGGGACGGTCACCACGCTCGTGGTGACGGGCGTGCCGTGGCGGACCGGTTGGCGCTACACCGAGCGGGGGTGGCGGCACCTCTACTGGGACGCCGGGACGCTGCTGTCCCAGCTGTCGGCGGCCGCCGCGAGCGCCGGCATCCCGCCACGGCTACGGTCGCTCTTCCCGGACGCCGTGGTGCGGGCCCTCGTCGGCGCCGACGGGGTGCACGAGTACCCGCTGGCCCTGCTCTCCCTCGGCGACGGCGAGCCGGCGATCGGACCCACCGGGCCGGCGGCCCCGGGCGAGCTGCCGCCGGTCGAGCTGCCGCTGTGCACCGCCGCGCAGCGCGCGGGCGAGCGGGACGACCTCGGCGCGCCGTGGCCGCAGGCCGCCGCACTGCCGGGCTTCCCACCGTCGGACACCCTGGACGAGGTGGTGCGCCGGCGCGGATCGCAGCGCCGGATGGACCGGTCCCGGACGCTGCCGCGCGCCGCGCTGGAATGGCCGATGGCCGCCGCCCTGCGCGGCGTGCAGGTGCCGCACTGGGTGGCCGTGCACGGCGTCGAGGACGTGGCACCCGGCCTCTACCGGTGGCCCGACCTGGCCCGACCGCTGCTGGCCACGGATCTCCGGGACGAGCTGCTGCGGGTCTGCCTGGACCAGTCCCTCGCCGGCGACGCCGCGTACGTGGTCATCGCGGCCACGCCGCTGTCGGCGCTCGACGACCGGGGATACCGCGACGCCCAGCTCGCCGCCGGGCTGGTCGAGGGCCGGCTGCACCTGGCCGCGTACGCCCTGGGCGCGGGCGCGTCGGGGATGACCTTCATCGACTCGGAGGTGCCCGGTCTGCTGGCCGAGCCGGCCGACCTCGCGGCGCTGCTCTTCACCTGCGTGGGGGTCCCGGAGTACCGCTCGCGCGCCGGGGGCCGGCCCGGCGCGCCGGTGGAGATCCGCCCGGTCGTGCCCCGCCTCGGCCGGTCCTGACGGACTGCCGGGGGGCGTCGCTACGGTGGTCCGCATGGTCACCGTCGCCGACGTCCGCGCGCTGGCCCGGACGTTGCCCCGCAGCAGCGAGCACGTGATCCGCGACCGGATCAAGTTCCGGGTCGGCGCGATCGTCTACGTCGCGTTCTCCCGCGACGAGCGGACGATGGGCTTCGGCTACCCGAAGGAGCAGCGGGACGGCCTGATCGCCGCCGAGCCGGAGCTGTTCTTCCTGCCCGGCACCTCCGACCTGCGGTTCAACTGGGTGTGCTGCCACCTCGCCCGCCTCGACCACGACCAGATGACCGAGCTGGTGACGGAGGCGTGGCGGATGGTGGTGCCGAAGTTCCTCGCCCGGCAACGGCTCGGCGACTGAGCCGGGGCGGACAGGCGTACGAAGGGCCCTCGTTTGCCGCCGGTCGACACGGGTAGCCACGCTGTCTCCGGCACGGGAAGGACGGGGCATGGCTGAGCTGAAGTTCTTCGACAAGGTGGCCGCACGGGCGGGCGTACCGGCGGAGACGGCGCAATCCCTGACCGAGGCCGCCCTGCAGACCCTCGCGGAGCGGATCAGCGGCGGCGAGGCGGCAGACCTGGCCGACCACGTGGCGGCCGAGCTGCGCCCACTGCTGGTCAAGGGCACGGAGGATCCGGAGGTCTTCGGGTACGACGAGTTCCTGCGCCGGGTCGCCGAGCGCGCCCGGGTGCCGAGCGACGTCGCGGAACGCGGCGTGCGGGCCGTCCTGCAGACGCTGCACCGGGTGGTCGGGCACACGGAGTTCGAGGAGGCGATGGCGCAACTGCCGGCGGACCTGCGGGCCCTGGCCGAGCCGGTGCCCCGCTCGCCGTGACCGGCGCAGGTCGCGCCCCCTGGCTCCGGGACGGTGACCCGCCGCCCCGCCGCGCCTCGCCGTCGAATGCCGAGGCGGTAGCTTCTGCCGCACCACGCGCCTGGAGCGCGCCTCGGTGCCGAGGGTCGGGCGCTCACGGCCGATGTGGTGGGCGCGACGGGGGCGACTCCGGCACCAGCGGCTCCTGCAGGGCACGCCGCACCTCGCGGGTGCCGATCGCCTCGGCCAGCGCGAAGGCGGTCAGCGCGGTGGCTAGGACAGCCAGTCCCGCCAGCCGGGACACCCGGGTGCACACCGCCGTCAGGACGATCAGCGTCAGGATCTCGGCCACCCGGAGCGGACGGATCCGGTGCATGATGCGCCACCAGAAGAGCTTGTCGCCGAGCAGGAAGACGATCACCCCGCCGTAGAGGGTGAGGTGGGGCATGTCCCATCCGACGGGTCCGGCGAACCGCTCGACCTCCGCCACCGTCTTGCGGAGCCCGAGCGCGACCAGCACGATCCCCATGATCATCACGAGGTGCGCGTACGTGTACGCCTCGAGCGCCAGGCGACTGCGCTGCCCGTCCTGCAGGCTCTGCACGCCCCGCTGCCCCGCGGTGGCATCGACGTCGAAGTACGCCCACCAGAGCGCCGCGATCAGCACCAGGCCGAGCACCGCGGCGAGGACCATCATCGTGGAGACGCCACGGTTGCTGAGCGAGAGCCCGGTCGAGACGATCGCGCCGCCCAGCGCGACGAGGATGATCAGCCCGAACCGGTCGGCCCAGTGTTCCGCGGACCGGACCGGCCAGTGCCGGGCGTTCAGCAGATAGCCACTGCCGAGTTCGACCAGGATGGCGGCCACCCACAGGGCGGCCCGGACGGGCTGGAACAACCCGGTATCCGTCGCCGGCACGACGACGGCCGCGGTGTACAGCAGGGCGAGCGCAACGGCGGACGGAACCGCGAGCCGCACCAGCTGGCCCCGGAACGCCGGATCGTTGCGGCTGATCATCCAGAACGCGCCGAAGTTCACCGCCCGGACGATGCCGTAGCAGGTCACGAAGACCACCGGCCCGGGCAGCCCGCCGGGCAGGTCCGCGAAGACCACCGGCACGGTGATGGCGATGATCAGGATGGCCGCCGCGGCGCCGAGGAGCAGCAACCGGCCGATGGCGTTCTCCGTCCGGAACGCGCTGCCGAGCCAGGCGTAGCAGGCCCAGGACCACCACAGCAGGACCAGCACGGCCAGGCCCTGCAGCAGCCCGCGCCAGTTGGGTGCCGCCGTCATCAGTTCGGTGACCTCGATGAAGGCGAAGACGAAGACCAGGTCGAGGAAGAGTTCCTTCGGGGTGACGCCGCTGAACCGCTCGGTGACCGGTTCGATCGCCCGGTGCAGCGTCCGGTGCTTGACCCGGAAGACGGTGCGGTCGAGCACCACCAGACTGACCACCACCGCGGCCAGCAGGCCGAGTTGGACCACCACCGGCACGTGCGCCGCCAGCGGGGCCAGCAGAAGCACCAGGACGACGCCGGCGATCGGCCCGCGGCCCAGCAGGCCGATCGTCCGGCGTTCGAAGGCGATCAGGCCGACCAGGTAGAGCGCCACCCCGCCGTACAGGCTGACCAGGCCGAGCCCGGGCTCGTCCGGCGCCGCCTCGAAGGCGAGGCCGTTGAAGGTGTGCTTGAGCCCGAGGGAGAGCAGGATCAGTCCGGCGATCATCGGCAGGTGCAGGAAGGTGTACGCGTCCCGGGCGAGCAGGGCCCGGGCCCGGCCCGACGCGCGCTCCAGCGCGTCCTCCGCGGCGAACCGGGCGATGTCGAAGTACGTCCACCAGAGCACGCCCACGAGCAGCGCGCTGAGCAGCATGCCGCCCACCACTCCCCAGCTGACCGCGGTTGCCGTGCCGACGCCCTGGCCCATCCCGGCCGAGATGATGATCTCGCCGAACGCCACCAGGATGATCAGGTGGAACCGCTCGGTCCAGTGCTTGATCGAGAGGATCGGCCAGGCGGTCAGTCGCATCGCCACCGCCCCGCCGTGCTCCACCACGATGGCGAGCAGCAGCAACCAGAAACGGGCCCACTCCCCCGCCGCGCTGCCCTCGCCCAGGGGCCGGGGCAGCAGAGCGGCGGCCAGCAGCACCACCGCCGCGGCCAGCAGAGGTAGCCACAGCCGCAAGTGCCCGCGACGACTGGCCGGATCCGACCACTTGACGATCGTCAGGATCAGCAGCGTGCCGGATCGGATGATCAGGTAGCAGACCACGAACGTCAGCGGACCGGGCAGGCCGCCCGGCTCGTCGGCGAACGCCTCCTGCAGGGCCACCCCCATCACCAGGACCACCGCCGCCAGGCTGAACATGATCAGCGGCATGACGCCCCGGTCCACCCGGACGGCGTTGCCGAGCCAGGAGTACGACATCCAGCAGAACCAGAGCAGCACCAGCAACAGCGCGCCGTGCAGCACGTTCGCCACGGTGAGGTGGGCGGCGGCCATGTTGGTCACGTTGATGAACGCGTAGACGAAGATCAGGTCGAGGAAGAGTTCCAGGCGGCTGACCGCGCTGGACTCCCCGACCAGTTGGATCCGGCCGGCCGCCACCTTCGGCCCCTTGTCCGCCACGCCCTCACTCTGCCAAGGCCGGGCTGGGCGGACAGGAGATCCGGAAAGCGTGCCCCACCGGTCGGCGCCCGTCCGCCGACCACCCGACGATCTGCGCGGTCACACCGGCCGGTAGCGGCCCGGCGAGTGACGGTGTCGTACCCGCGCCGTGGTCAACGCTTTCCGCGACGCGTATCTTTGCGCGTAGGTTTCCACCAGCCGACCAGGGTTCTCGTGATGCTCAAGAGCCGGATGCCGCGCGAGGACGGACGCGCTCCCGAGGAGATCCGTCGGCGCAACCTGGCTGCCCTGCTCCGGCACGTCCACCTGCACGGTCCGCTGTCCCGCGCAGCGCTCGGCGCGCGGACCGGGCTGAACCGCAGCACGATCATGGCGCTGACCGCGGACCTGGCGTCGGCGGGTCTGGTCCGCGAGGCGGGGTTGTCGTCGACCGGCCGGGCGGGCCGGCCCTCGGTGGTGGTCCGGCCGGAATCCGACCGGGTCCACGTGCTGGCCTTCGACGTGGCCGTGGACCGGTTGGCCGCGGCCCGGGTCGGGCTCGGCGGCACGATCACGGACCGGCGCGAGGCGGTCCGCTCCCGTGCCGGAGCGGACCTGGACATCGTCGTCGGGGTGCTGGCCGAGTTCGGCCGCGAGTTGCACGACGGGGCGCCGGCCGATTCGGTGTGCGTCGGCGTCGGGGCCTCCTACTGCGGGATGATCCGGCCCTCGGACGGGATGGTCCGATTCGGACCGGACATGGGCTGGGTGGATCAGGCCTTCGGCGCCGAACTGGGCCGCCGGCTCGGCCTCGGCCTGCCGGTGCTGGTCGGCAACGAGGCCCACCTCGGCGCCATGGCGGAGAACCAGCGCGGCGCCGGCGTGGGCGTGCGCAACCTCATCTACCTGCACGGCGACGTCGGCGTCGGGGGCGGGATCATCGTCGACGGCGACCTCCTCGACGGCGACGGCGGGTACGGCGCCGAACTCGGGCACATGATGGTGAACCCGTACGACGGCCGGCCCTGTGGGTGCGGCTCCCGTGGCTGTCTGGAGGCCGAGGTCGGTGAGCGGGCCCTGCTCGATGCGGCCGGCCGGCCGGCGGAGCTGATCGGTCGCGACGCGGTCCGCGCCGTCGTCGACGCCGCCGAGCATGGCGATCCGGTGGCCCGGGACGCGCTGCGGCGGATCGGCGACTGGCTGGGCATCGGGGTGGCGAACCTGATCAACCTGTTCAACCCGGGCATGGTCATCTTCGGCGGCATGCTCCGCGACGTGTACCGGGGGTCGGCCGCCCAGGTCCGCGCGCGGATCGCGGAGAACGTGCTGCCGGTCTCCCGGGAGCGGGTGCGGCTCTCCGTCTCGGGCCTGGGCGACGACGCGACCCTGGTCGGGGCGGCCGAACTGGCCTTCGCCGACCTGCTGGCCGATCCGCTGGGCGGGCACCGGCTCGGCCCCGCCGCCGTCGCCGCACCGGCGCCCCGCCGCGGCCGGTAGGACCGGACCCGCCGCGGCCGGTAGGACGGGGGACCTGCCCGCCGACCCGGGCCGGGCCGCGGGGCCGATATCGGATCGCCGCCGGGCGGGTCCGGCCGGTAGGGTGCGCGGCATGAGTGGCTCCGTCGCGCCCACCGGCACCGCGTGCCGGTGCGCCCTGCCGAACGGCGGGGAGCGACGTCGGCGATCCGTGGCTCGCGTGCGAGTCACCGACCGCCTGGGCTGACGTCACCTCTGCGACCGGGCGGATCGATCCGCCGGTCCCATCCGAGCCGTCGCGTCGATCCGTACGGATCCCATCCGAGCGACCCGCGGGCAGCGCGGGTCCGAGCGAGATCGGCGTACCGATGAATCTGGAGAAGTTGCTGGCCGACCGGCTGGCGCCGGCGTTCGCCGCGGTCACCGGCGGTCCGGTCGACCCCGTCGTGCGGCGGTCGCAGCGGGCCGACTTCCAGTCCGACGCGGCCCTGCCGCTGGCGCGGCGGCTCGGCCGCCCGCCCCGGGAGATCGCCGTCGAGGTGCTGGACCGGGCCGACCTCGCCGACCTCTGCGCGGCGGCGGAGGTGTCCGGTCCCGGTTTCATCAACCTGACCGTGTCCGACGCGGCACTCGGCGGGCTGGTCTCCCGGATGGCCACCGACCCCCGGCTGGGGGTGCCGGTCACCAGCCGGCCGGAGACCGTCGTCGTCGACTACTCGGCACCCAACGTCGCCAAGGAGATGCACGTCGGCCACCTGCGCTCGACGGTGATCGGGGATGCGACGGTGCGGCTGCTGGAGTGGCTCGGCCACCGGGTCGTCCGGGCCAACCACCTCGGCGACTGGGGCACCCCGTTCGGCATGCTCATCGAGCACCTGCTCGACCTGGGCGAGGCGGAGGCGGTCCGGGAACTGTCGGTCGGCGACCTCGACACGTTCTACAAGGCGGCCCGGGCCAAGTTCGACGCCGACGAGGGGTTCCGGGAGCGGTCCCGGTCACGGGTGGTCGCCCTGCAGGGCGGCGACGAGCGGACGCGACGGCTGTGGCGGCTGCTGGTCGAGCAGTCGACGGCGTACTTCCTGCAGGTCTACGACCGGCTCGACGTCACGCTGACCGACGCGGACTTCCAGGGCGAGAGCCGCTACAACGACCTGCTCGCGCCGGTGGTGGCGGAGCTGGACCGGCTCGGACTGCTGCGGGACAGCGGCGGCGCCGCGTGCGTCTTCCCACCCGACAGCACCGGTCGGGGCGGCCAGCCGCTGCCGCTGATCGTCCGCAAGTCCGACGGCGGCTACGGCTACCCCGCCACCGACCTGGCCGCCCTGCGGCACCGCACGGCCGACGTCCGCGCCACCCGGCTGCTGTACGTCGTGGGTCGGCCCCAGCGGCAGCACTTCGACCTCGTCTTCGCCGTCGCCGCGCAGGCCGGTTGGCTCCAGCCACCCGCCCGGGCGGAGCACGTCGGTTTCGGCTCCGTCCTCGGACCGGACGGACGGATGCTGCGCAGCCGCAGCGGCGACCCGGTGAAACTGGTGGCGCTGCTCGACGAGGCGGTCACGCGCGCCACCGAGCTGGCCCGGCGGAAGAATCCCGACCTCGACGACCGCGCGGCGGACGAGGTCGGGAGGGCGGTCGGCATCGGCGCCGTCAAGTACGCCGACCTGTCCACCGACCGCAACCGGGACTACGTGTTCGACTGGAACCGGATGCTCTCGCTGGACGGCAACACCGCCCCGTACCTGCAGTACGCGTACGCCCGGATCCGGTCGATCTTCCGGCGGGCCGGTGGCGGCACCGCCGGGACGACGGTGCGGCTCGCCGAGCCGGCCGAGCGGGCCCTCGCCATCGAGCTGATCGGCTTCCCGGCGGTGGTGGATGCGGTACAGCACGACCTGGAGTTCCACCAGCTGGCTGGCTACCTTCATCGGCTCGCCACCACCTTCAGCGGCTTCTACGAGCGCTGCCCGGTGCTCCGCGCGGATCCGCCGCTCCGGGAGAGCCGGCTGGTGCTCTGCGACCTGACCGCCCGCGTCCTCCGGCAGGGCCTGCACCTGCTCGGCATCCGCACCCCGGAGCGGCTGTGAGTCATCCACTCTCGATGGTGAGCCCGGGACCGACGCCTGCCATCGGCAACCGGCCAGCCAGGCCGCCGGTCCCCGCGCTGATCCGCCGCCGGCGATCTCCCGGGTAGCTGAAGTACGCCCAAGGAACGCGCGGACCAGGGCGGATCGGGATTCCGCCTCAGCACAAGCGGCCCGGCGGGGTGCCGTCCCGCCGGCACCGCCGCGAGGGTCGGCCGCGGCGGCGGGTCAGGTGTCCCGGCCCGCCGCACCGCCGGGGGTCAGCACGATCCGGCCGGTGGCGCGCCCGTCGGCCTGCCGTGCCCAGGCGTCGGCGGCCTCGGCGAGCGGGGTCGTCAGGTAGTCCAGGACCAGCCGCCCCGCGGCGGCGTGACCGGCGACGGTCCGTACCGCCTGCGCCTTCTGCTCGCTGCTCAGCTCGTTGTTGGTGTAGCCGAGGACCCGCAGCGAGCGGCTGCGCAGGGTCGCCGAGTCGAACGGCGCGTGCTCGCCGGCCGCGCTGCCCAGGTTGACCAGCCGGCCGTGCCCGGTGAGGGTGCGCAGCGCCGCGGCGGCCGGCACCCCGAACAGCGGGTCGAGCACGACGTCCACGGGTCCGTCACACGCCGGGAGCAGTCGCGCCGCGAGCGACTCCACGTCGTCGCCCTCGGTCAACGCGACGACGGCGTCCGCGCCCAGCCTGCGGGCGCGCTCCCGGGCGGCGGTGGAGCGGCAGGCGGCGACCACCCGCCGGGCGCCGTGCAGCCGCGCCACCTGCAGGGCGACCTGACCGACCACACCCCCGGCGCCGAGGACCAGCACTTGCTCGCCCGCGCGCAGTTCGCCGCGCCAGGTCAGGGCCATCCAGGCGGCGACCGCCGACAGGCCGAGAGCGGCGACGAGGGTGTGGTCGACGTGGTCGGGCAGCGGCACCACGTCGGCCGCCGGTACGACGCAGTACTCGGCCATGCTGCCGTCGCCCGGACGCATCCCGGCGGTGGTGGAGAACCAGACCGGCGTCCCGTCGTCCAGCCGGCCCACGCCCTGCACGCCGGGAACGTAGGGCACGGCCGGCGCGCCGAAGTACGACGTGCCGGTGCCGCACAGCACGTCCAGCGGGGTGATGGGCGCGGCGGCGACCGCCACCCGCAGCTGCCCGTCGCCGGGCCGGGGCGGTTCCCGACGCTCGACGACGGGCGGCCGTCCGCACTCGGTGATGACGACGGCGCGCATCAGGTGGCGATGTCCGGGTAGGGCAGGGAGAAGTGCGCCAGCCGCCGCGCGTACTCCTTCTGGAAGCCCAGCGGTTCGGCGTGGTCGCGTTCGAACATCGCGATGAACAGGGTCAGCGTCAGGAACGGGTGCGCACCCAGTTCGAACAGCTTCACGTAGTCGTGCCCGGCGAGCGCCGCCCGTTCCTCGTCGGTGAAGCGCAGCCAGGTGCTGGCCTCGGGGACGTGGCAGTTCAGGATCTGGTTGGCGCGTTCGGCCTCCCACCAGGTCACCGTGCCGCGCGGATCCGCGCGGTAGCGCTCGACCAGCTCGGGGTCGCGGTCGACGGTGTAGAGGAACTTGTTCAGCAGGTACCTGCTCATGCCGCCGGCGCTCCCTTCGGGTACCAGGTGAAGTAGGCCTCCATGGTGTGGAACAGGTCGAGGGTGTCCACGTAGTCGGCCTTGGCGCCCTCCCCCGCGACGCCCATCATGAGCATGAAGTCCATGAAGCCGTGGGTGGCGTTGCCCGGCGCGTGCAGGCTGTCCAACGTGACCTCGGACAGGCAGCCCTCCAGGTCACCGCCGGCGATCCACTCCACCGCCCTGCGGTCGAACTCCGGGTCCGGGCCGTGCTCGCCGAACTGGCGGGGCCCGCCCAGCTCCAGCGACAGGTGCCCGGTGCCGATGACCGCGACGCGCTGGTCGCTCGGCCAGGACTCGATCAGCTCGCGGATGGTGCGGCCCAGCTGCACGAAGCGCTTCGGCCGGGGCAGCGGCGGGGCGAAGATGTTGGTGTACACCGGCACGATCGGCAGGTCGGCCTCGGGCCGCAGGGTGATGATCGGGCAGGTGATGCTGTGGTCGATGCGCAGCTCGTTGCTGTACGCCAGGTCGAAGCCGGCGTCCAGCCCCTCCCGCAGCAGGTAGCCGGACAGCTCCTCCTGGCCCTTGAGCAGCATCCGGGGCAGCCCGAACTCGCGCTCCTCGTTGTACCAGTTCGCGTCGTAGAACGGCGCCTTGCCGATGAGGAACTGCGGCATGTTGTCCAGCCACAGCTGGTGGAAGTGGTCGGAGCCGACCATGACGAGCACATCCGGGTTGGCCCGGGTCAGCGTCTCGCGGAAGGCGGTGATCTTGCGTACCCACTCGTCGGCGAACGGCGGCCGGTCCTCGCCCTGCGCGGTGCTGGCCCGGTAGTAGAACGGATGGTGGGTGGAGGCGATTACCGCGACCAGTTCGGCCATGGACGGCTCCTCTCAGGACGGGTCGGGGGTGGTGTAGGTGGCGTTGCGGTCGACGGTCAGGTAGACGTCCATGCCGATCGGGGTGCGCCGCTCCTCGGCCAGGTGGCCGAGCAGGCCGGCGGCACGGGCCAGCAGCGCGAACCCGCGCAGCAGGTCGACCGGCAGGCCCAGGTCGGCGAGCGCGGCGCCGCAGACCCCGGCGCCGTTGAGCGGCAGGGTCCGGCCCAGCACCCGCGGATGCACCCGGCCGATCGCCTCGAACAGCCGCAGGTGCGGCCCGCGCAGCCGCTCCTCGTCGGCGATGCGGATGAGCACGGGCGTACGCGGGTCCTGGACCTTGTGCACCGGGTGGCCCAGGCCGGGCACGAACCGGCGCTCGGCGCGCGCCGCGCTGACGGCGGTGTCGGCCAGGGCGTCCCAGCCGGCGTCGTCGGTGGGCAGCGGCCCGGCCACGCCGGCCAGGGTGTCGGCGAGGAACCGGCCGCAGTCCTCGGTGACCCCGAGGAAGCGGGAGCCGCCGCCGAGCAGCCCGGCGGCCAGCGCTCCCTGCAGCGACTCCGGGGCGCTGAGGTAGGTCAGCCGGGCGGCGATGGCGGTCGGGGTGAAGCCGTGGTCGGCCAGCGCGACGAGCACCGCCTCGAAGACCCGCACCTCCGACGGCGTGGGCCGGCGGCGCGCGACGAGCCAGAAGGCCAGCTCGCCGAAGCCGACGCGGCCCATCAGGTCGGCGGCGAGATCCTGGCCGAGCAGGCGGATGTGGTCCGCGTCGGAGGTGCCGATCGACGTCGGGAAGGTGCTCACTGGTCCTCCTGCTCCTCGGACAGCCACTTGCGGATCTCGGCGCCGTGCTCGTCGAGTCCGGGTGGCGGTAGCTGGTAGCGCGGCGGGGTCACCGAGAAGGTGATCGGGTTGCGGACGCTCGGCACGGCGTGCTCACCGTCGCCGACCGTGACGACCGGTTCCAGGCCGAGTTCGTCGGCGAGCGCGACGCCGTCGTCGATGGTGTTGATCGGGGCGCAGGGCACGCCGGCGGCGATCAGGGCGCGGAACCAGTCGTCCTTCGTCCGGGTCGTCAACCGCTCGACCAGCAGCGGCCGCAACTGCTCGCGGTTGGCGGTCCGGTCCTGGTTGCGCCCGAACCGGGGGTCGTCCACCAGTTCCGGGACGCCGAGCACCGCACACAACTTGGCGAACTGGCCGTCGTTGCCGGCGATGACGATGAGTTCGCCGTCGGCGGTGGGCAGCGGCTCGTAGGGGAACAGGCTCGGGTGGGCGTTGCCCATCCGGTAGGGCACGACTCCCCCGGCCACGTACGCGCTGCTGTGGTTGACCAGGCCGGACAGCGCCGACGACAGCAGGTTGACCTCGACGTGCTGCCCGCGGCCGGTGGCGTCGCGGTGGTGCAGCGCGGCGAGGATGCCGATGGTGGCGTGCATGCCGGTCATCACGTCGAACACCGAGATGCCGGCCCGGTAGGGCGAGCCGTCCGGATCCCCGGTCAGGCTCATCAGCCCGGAGATGGCCTGCACCATCAGGTCGTAGCCGGGCAGCGCGGCGCCCGGGCCGGTGCCGAACCCGCTGATCGAGGCGTAGATGACGCCGGGGTTGCCGGCCGCCACCGACCCGTAGTCCAACTCGAACCGGCGCAGCCCACCCGGTTTGAAGTTCTCGATGAGGACGTCGGCCCGGGCGGCGAGCCGCCGGGCCACCGCCAGGTCCCCGGGGTCGCGCAGGTCCAGGGCGATCGACCGCTTGTTGCGGTTGATACCGAGGTAGTACGTCGAGACGTCGTCGCGTACCGGTGGCATCCAGGTGCGGGTGTCGTCGCCGGCGGGGCCCTCCACCTTGACCACCTCGGCGCCGAGGTCGGCGAGGAGCATGGTGGCGTACGGCCCGGCCAGGATTCGCGAGAAATCGGCGATCAGTAGCCCGGCCAACGGGCCGGGCGCTGGTTTCGGATCATTGCCGTCTCGCTGCTCCGGCGTCGCCACATCCACTCCTGACCGTCATGCGGACATCCGTCCGCGCGGTTGAGTATCGAAGCCCGGCCGACCCGTGTCAACCGGTCGACCCCGCATCAAAGGCCCCTGTCCGCTGCGGTACGGATGATGCACGAACTCCTCCGGCACGTCTTGACACCTTTCTGACCGCCCTCCAGACTTGCGCCATTCTGCGGGCTGTCCGTGGTACGGACTATTGTCCGCCGTCCGACGACCGTGGGGAGTTGACTGCAATGAGCACGAGCGAACCAGGCTCGACGGGTCCCGAGCCCGACCGCCCCGTCCTGTTCCGCAACGGACTGGTCCTCACCATGGACGACGCCCACCGGGTGCTGCCCGGCGCGGACGTGCTGGTCGTGGGCGAGCGGATCGCCGAGATCGGCATCGGGCTGGCCGCCCCCGAGGGCGCCGTCGAGATCGACGCGTCCGGCGGCATCCTCATGCCCGGCATGATCGACACGCACCGGCACATGTGGCAGACCGCGATGCGCGGCTACGGCGCCGACTGGACCCTCACCCAGTACTTCGTCTGGTACTACCTGGAGTCCGGCAGGCTCTTCCGGCCGGAGGACGTGTACGCCGGCAACCTGCTCGCCGCCATCGAGGCGATCGACGCCGGGGTGACCACGACCGTCGACTGGTCGCACGGCCTGCGGACCACCCAGCACGCCGACGCGGCGGTGGACGCCCTGCGGGAGGTGCCCGGCCGGTTCGTCCTGGCCTACGGCAACATCCAGCAGGGCCCGTGGGAATGGTCGACCAGCCCCGAGTTCCGCGACTTCGTCGACCGCCGGTTCCACAGCCGCGACGACATGCTCGGCCTCCAGATGGCCTTCGACGTCACCGGAGACCCCGCCTTCCCCGAGAAGACGGCGTTCGAGGTCGCCCGGGAGCTCGACGTCCCGGTCACCACCCACGCCGGCGTGTGGGGCGCCACCAACGACGACGGCATCCGGCTGATGCACGAGCACGGCTTCATGACCCCGTCGACGGTGTACGTGCACGCCGCCACCCTCACCGCCGACTCGTACCACCGGATCGCCGCCACCGGCGGCTCCGTGTCGGTCTCCACCGAGAGTGAGCAGAGCGCCGGCCAGGGCTACCCGCCCACCTGGCAGCTGTGCCACCACGACATCCCGGTGTCGCTGTCGATGGACACCAGCGTGTGGTGGAGTGGCGACCTCTTCTCCGCGATGCGCACCACGCTCGGCGCCGACCGCTCCCGGGAGCACCTCGAGGCGCACACCCGGCAGGACACCGTCACCCACTGCCGGCTGCGGGCCGAGCAGGTGGTGGACTGGGCGACCCGGGGCGGCAGCCGGGCACTCGGCCTGGACGGCGTGGTGGGCAGCCTGGAGCCGGGCAAGAAGGCCGACCTCGTCCTGATCAAGAACGACCGTTCGCCGGTGATGTTCCCGATCCTCAACCCCTACGGCCACGTCGCGTTCCAGGCCCAGCGCGGCGACGTGCACACCGTCGTGGTGAACGGCCGCGTGGTCAAGCACGACCACCGGCTCGTCGGCGTCGACCTGGCCAAGGCCCGGCGCAGCGTGGAGCAGACCATCGAGTACCTGGTCGGCGAGCTGGGCCAGGAGGCCTGGGTGATGGGCATGAACCCGGACGTCCCGGAGACCAAGATCCAGGAGAACCCCTACACGTACACCGAGTGGGACGCCGGCTCGGCCCGGTGGAAGCACTGACCGCGGGACGGTCACCGGCGGAGAGCGGGTGGTGATGGCGCGCGGGGCGGGGGCGGACTTCATCGCGGCGCTGGCCCGTGGCCTCGACGTGCTGCGCTGCTTCCGGCCCGGTCGGCCGGTGATGACGCTCAGCGAGATCGCCGCGGCGACCGGGCTGGCCCGGCCGACCGTCCGCCGGATCCTGATCACCCTGGACGAACTCGGCTACGTCCGCTCCGCCGAGCGCGGGTTCGCGCTCACCCCGCGGGTGCTCGAGCTCGGCATGGCGTACGTCAACTCGTTGAGCATGTGGGATATCGCCCGACCGCACCTGCGCCGGCTCGTCGGGCAGACCAACGAGTCCTCATCCATGGCCCAGCTCGACGGCGGCGACATCGTCTACGTCGCCCGCGTCGCCGTCCCGAAGATCATCACGCTCGCGGTGACCATCGGCACCCGCTTCCCCGCCCCGGCGACGGCGATGGGTCAGGTGCTGCTCGCCGCGCTCTCCCCCGCCGACCTGGACCGGGCCCTCGCCCTGCCCGGCCGGTCCGGCGTCACCCCGCGGTGGCTGCCGGACCGGGGCGCGCTCGACGCGTCGCTGCGCGACGTGCGGGCCCGCGGCTGGGCGCTCGCCGACGAGCACCTCGCGCCGGGCGTCCGGTCGGTCGCCGCCGGCGTCCGCGACGGGCAGGGTCGGGTGGTCGCCGCCGTCAACGTCACCGTGCACGCCGCGGAGACGTCGGTGCGCCAGCTCACCGACGAGCACCTGCCGCGCCTGCTCCACACCGCGGCCGAGATCAGCCGGGACTGGGCCCTGCTCGACAGCGTTCCGGTGCTCGTCCAGGAGGCCACGGCCGGCGGCGGCCGGCCCGTCCCCACCGGAAGCGGGTGATCGCGCCGAGCGCGTCCGTCATACGGACAGCTGTCCACGATCGGCTCGCGGCGAGTGTGACACGCGCCGGCCGCCGCATCGGCCCGACGCCCGGGACCTCCGACGGGGAGGACCAGCCCGCGTCGGGCTTCGGCGTGGCGTGCCGCCCCGCCCGCGGGCGCCGGGAGCGGGCCCGGACACCCGCACCTCAGGCCGTGGAGAGCGCCGGCACGCGCGGGATCGCGTCGAAGAGCGCGAAGTCGGCGCTGATGTCGCTCGCCGCCTGCAGGAGCAGCGGCAGGTACTCCTCGGTCAGCGTCTCGACCGGGGTTTCCGCGGCGTGCACGGTGACGTTCAGCGCCGCGATCACCTTGCCGGCGCCGTCGCGCAGCGGCGCGGCCACCGAGCGGATGCCGGCGGCGAGCTCCTGGTCGGTCAACGACCAGCCCTTCGCCCGCACCTCCCGCAGCGTCCGGTCCAGTTCCGCGCGGTCCAGCTTCCGGCGGGGCTCCACTCCGGACCGGCTCGGCTCGGCCAGCCGCCGGTCGAGCTCGTCCAGCTCCAGCCCGGCCAGCAGCACCTTGCCGAGCGACGTCTGCGGTGCGGGGAACCGGGTGCCGATGCTCACCGAGAGCGCGATGATCTTGGGCACCGCGACCCGTGCGACGTAGACGATGTCCGACCCGTCCAGCTGGGCGACGGAGGACGACTCCCCCGTCCGGGCGACCAGTCGCTCCATGTGCGGGCGGGCCACGTCCCACAGCCCCAGCGCCTGCACGTAGGTCAGGCCGAGTTCGAGCACCCGGGTGGTCAGCGCGAAGCCGCCGGTGAGCGCGCGTACGTAACCCAGCGACTCGAGCGTCAGCAGGATCCGGCGGGCGGTCGGGCGGGCCAGGCCCGTCGCGGCGGCCACCTCGCTCAACGTCATCACCGGCCGGTGCGGCTGGAACGCCTTGATGACGTCGAACCCGCGGGCGACCGCCTCGATGAAGTTGGGGTCGTCGTCGCGACGAGGCATCTGCGGCTCCTGCTGGTCGGCTGACACGTTCGGGCACGGCACCGAGCCGGCGCCGCGCCCCGAGCCTAGCCGGGCGTACCGCTGTCCGCGTGACGGACCGCCGGCCAATTCGGCGATACGACCGGATCACCGAACCACCTCTTGACAGTGCGCCGGAGAAGCCCCATCGTTACGCCAACGCCCCGGCGGCCACCAGGCGGACAAACGTCCGTCAAGCGTCGGGCGGAAGCTTCAGATCGACAACCGCACCGCCACCGCTCAGCGTCCGGCAGTCCAGCCCGGAAGGCTGCCGGGCCCGGTCGTCCCCCGGAGCGCCCCGCCACCGGCACGACCCCGGCCACGCCCATCCGCACCCTCACCGCGGGCGACGCCCAGTCCCCGCCAGTTGGAAGGGGAGACATCAGTGACGGAGACTCTGCAGGAACCGACCGAGCCGCCGGTCACGCGATCCACCGCGGCGACGACGCCGGTGGCGGTCGCCGTCGGCTTCGCGGTGCTCTGCGCCTCGTACATGCTCAACGCGATGGACCGGCAGATCTTCTACCCGCTGCTGCCCGAGATCCGGCAGGAGTTCGGGTTCTCCCTGGACCAGGGCGGTCTGCTGGCGACCGGCTTCACGCTCGGCCTCGCGCTGGCCGGGCTGCCGGCCGGCTACCTGGTCGACCGGCTGTCCCGGAAGACCATCATCCTGATCAGCGTCCTGGTCTACTCGCTCGGGACGCTGGCGATCCCGCTCGCCGCCGGCTTCGCCGACATGAGCGCCTACCGGCTGATCTCCGGCGTCGGCGAGGGCGTGCAGGCCACCGCGCTCTACGCCGTCATCGGCGCCTTCTTCTTCCACCGCCGCGCCGTCGCCGCCGGAGTCGTCGGTGTCGCGTTCGGCGCCGGCATCTTCCTCGGCCCCCTGCTCGGCACGCAGATCGCCACGGCCTGGGGCGACTGGCGGGGACCGTTCTTCGTCTTCGCGGCGGCCGGGCTGCTGATGTGCCTGCTCATCGCCGCCACCGTCAACAGGGGGATGACCGAGGCGGTCACCGGCGCCAACGCCCGGGCGGTGGGGACCTTCGACCACGTGCCCGCCAGCCCGTACAACCGCAACACGCTGGGCCTCGGCGTCGCCTGCGCGGTGTCCGGGCTGGTGTTCTACGGCTTCCTCGGCCTCTACCCCACGTTCCTGCGGGAGGAGCTCGGGTTCAGCGTGGGGCAGGCGGCGCTGGCCGTCTCCTGCTCGGGCTTCGGCGCGATGATGGCCCTGCCGGCCGGCTGGCTGGGTGACCGCGTCAGCCAGCGCAACCTGCTCGCCGGCGCCTTCGTCGCCACGTCGGTGACCGCGTACGTCACCTACCAGGTCGCGACCTCGGCGCCGGCCCAGTACGCGCTCGCCTTCCTGATGGGCACCTTCGCCAGCGGCTTCCTCTTCACCAACTGCACCACCGCCATGCAGCGGGCCGTCCGTCCCGAGCACGTCGGGCGGGGCGCGGGCCTCTTCATGCTCTGCTACTACGTCGCCGCCGCCTTCTCCGGTCTGCTCTTCGCCCGGCTGGTGGCCGCGCTGGACTGGACCGGCGCCGGGCTGTGGCAGCTGACCGTGCTGCCGGTCGTCGGCATCGTCGGCCTCGTCCTGGTCGACACGTCCCGGATGGTCGTCCCGCGACCGGCCGCCGCGAAGTGACGACGCGGGCCGCCACGGTCGGAACGGCGACCGTGGCGGCCGGCGCCGTCGGGCGTACTCCTGCCACACCGCCGGTGGCGTGGTCCCGGCATCGCGCCGATGCCGGCGCCCGTACGTGATCACACCGGCAGCGGCGACCGGGGCGCAGCCGGCGCGGCGGGCAGCCCGGCGACCTCCACGTCGACCGCGAGGAGCGCGCCGTCGACGGGGCCGCGCGGCGCCAGGCCCAGCGCGGCGGTGGTGACGAAGAGCCGGCGCAGGTCGGGCCCGCCGAGGCAGACGCTGGTGGGCTGCGCCGCGGCCAGGCGGATCTCCCGGTCCAGCGTCCCGTCCGGCCGGTAGCGGCGGACGGCGTGACCGCCCCAGAGCGCCACCCAGAGATGCCCCGCGGCGTCGACCGTCATCCCGTCCGGCGCGCCCTCGCCGGGCGACAGGCGCAGGAACGGCTCCCGGGCGGAGAGGGCACCGGTGGCCGGGTCCACGGTGAACCGGTCCACCTGGCCGAGCGGGGTGTCCGCCAGGTACATCACGGTGCCGCCGGCGTCGAAGGCGGGTCCGTTGCTGATGGTCAGCCCGGTCACCGCCGGCTCGGGCGGGCCGCCGGCCGGCAGCCGGTAGAGGGTGCCCGCGCCCGGGGTGGCGTCGTAGGCCATGCTGCCCGCCCAGAACCGGCCGTGCGGATCGGCCACCGCGTCGTTCATCCGGGCCCGGGCCGGGTTCTCCCCCTCCAGGTCCGCGACCGGCTGCGGGGTCCCCCCGCCGTCCAGCACCGCCACGCCGGTGCCGACCACCGCCAGCCAGCCGCCCGGCCGCCCGGCGATCGGGGCCACCGCGCCGAGCGGCCCGTCCACGGTGCACAGCTCGCGCAACGGCGCGGGCGCGTCCCCGGTGGTCTCCAGCAGCCGACCGGCGAGCAGGTCGACGAGGACGAGCCGGCCGTCCACCCAGCGGGCGCCCTCGCCCAGTTCGAGGCGGTCACCGCTCCACGGGATCGGTTCGGTCAGCACCGGGTCGCTCCTTTCGCTGGTCGAGGCGCGCTGCCGGGCGGGTCGGGACGTCCTCCCGGCGCGCGGTGCGCGGTGACGGTCAACCGCCAGCCGACCTCGCCGCTCGACGGCACCTCGGCGGCGTCGCCGGGACCGGCCTCGGCCAGGTCGAAGACGGCGCCGAGCATCGGTTCGACGCCGACGCTGCGGTACGGCGCGTCGGTCGGCCAGCCACGCAGGTTGCGCCAGAGCGCGGTGGCGCGGGGCTGGCCGTCGCAGTCGAGGTGCAGGGTCAGCCGGTCGGTGCCGTCGACCACCCGCACGGTCGGGCAGCCCAGCAGCACCGCCCCGACCGCGGTGCCGTCGTCCGGGCCGAGCCGGTCCAGCGGCAGTCCGGCCGGCCCGGGCCACGGCGCGGTGAGCCACCGGGCGCCGGCCGGCCACCGGTCGGCGGGCAGCAGCGCGGCGGCCTCCGGATAGAGCCGGGTCGAAGTCCCGGCGGGCGCGTCCAGCCGGGCGGCGGAGGAGAGGTCGAGCAGGGCGTGCGCCGCCCAGACGAAGCGGTAACCCGGCTCGGCCTCCAGCCGGTAGTCGGCGACCACCGCCCCGGACCGTTCGGTGAGCCGCCGGGTCAGGACGAAGTCCGGACACTCGACCGTGGCGGCGCCGGCGCCGATGGTCCGCCACGGCCGGGACCACACGTCGCCGTGGTCCGGCCGGCCGCGCACGGTCGGCAGGCACTCCTCCAGGCCGCCCGCGTCGACGAACGGGTCACCGGCGCGCACCCGGTCCCGGCCGGTGCCCGACCGCCGCCAGAGCCACTCCCGGCCGCCGCCGCGCAGCGTCGTCCAGCGGCCGCCGCGCTGGTCGTCCGATCCGACCCGCAGCGGCACCGGGATCTGCGCCCCCGGCGGCCGGCCCTCGGCGGACGCGCTCACCATTCGGCGAAGGAGCCGTCGTCGTGGCGCCAGACCGGGTTGCGCCAGGCGTGCCCGGTCCGCGCCGCGGCCCGGACGGCCGCCTCGTCGACGGTGATGCCCAGCCCGGGCGCCGTCAGCCGCCGGATGTGCCCGTCGACGAACCGGTAGGGCTCCGGGTCGACCAGGTAGTCGAGGAGTTCCGAACCGGCGTGGTAGTGGATGCCGATGCTCTGCTCCTGGATGAGGAAGTTCGGTGTCGCGAGGGCCACCTGGAGGCTGGCCGCGAGCGCGATCGGACCCAGTGGACAGTGCGGGGCCAGCACGGCACCGTACGTCTCGGCGAGCGCCGCGATCCGGCGTACCTCGGAGATGCCGCCGGCGTGGGACAGGTCCGGTTGGACCACCGCGACCCCGGCCTGCAACGGCCCGAGGAACTCCCCGCGGCCGTACAGCCGCTCGCCGGTGGCCACCGGGACGGGCGAGCAGGTGACGATGTCGTGCAGGTGGTGGGCCTGTTCGGCGAGGACCGGCTCCTCCGCGAAGAGCGGTCGCAGGGCGGCGATCTCGGGCAGGATGCGGCGGGCGGCGGCGGCGCTGGCCCGGCCGTGGAAGTCCAGCGCGAGGTCCCGGCTGTCGCCGAGCACCTCGCGGGCGGCGGCGACCCGGGCGATCACGGCGTCCACCTCGGCCGCGGTGGGGATCGCGGAGAGCAGGCCGCAGGCGTTCATCTTGACCCCGGTGAGCCCGGCGGCGACCTGCGCGGCGGCGGCCTCGGCGACCTCGCCCGGCTCGTCCCCGCCGATCCACGAGTAGACCCGCACCCGGTCCCGCACCGCGCCGCCGAGCAGGGCGTGCACCGGGACGCCGTAGGCCTGCCCGGCGATGTCCCAGAGCGCCTGGTCGAGGCCGGCGACGGCGCTGGAGAGCACCGGCCCGCCCCGGTAGAAGCCGCCCTTGGTGAGGATCTGCCAGTGCTGCTCGATCCGGAGCGGATCCTCGCCGACCAGGTACTCGGCCAGCACCTCGACGGCGCTGCGGACCACCTCGGCGCGTCCCTCGACCACGGGCTCGCCCCAGCCGACGAGCCCCTCGTCGGTCTCCACCCGGCAGAACAGCCACCGGGGTGCGACGAGGAAGGTCTCGATCCGGTCGATCTTCACCGGTCGCCCTTCCGCCCGCGCACCTTCTCGACGTCCCGCACGGCCTTCTCCAGCAGGCTCCGCATGGCGGTCTCGGCCGCCGCCTCGTCCCGGGACCGGATCGCGTCCACCACCGCCCGGTGGCTCGGCACCGGGTCGTCGTGCGGCTCGCCGCCGTGCACCAGCCGGTCGCGTTCGGCGAGGCCGGTCTCCATCACCACCTCCATCCGCTCCAGCAGTTCGTTGTGCGTGGCGGCGAGCAGCGCCCGGTGGAAGCTCAGGTCGGCGGCGACGGCGGCGACCGGATCGCCCTTCGCGGCGGTCATCTCGTCCAGCGCGCCGTCCAGCGCGGTCAGGTCGTCGTCGGTCGCCCGGCCGGCCGCCAGCCGGGCGGCGGCCGGCTCGATGATGGTGCGGACCTCGTGCAGCTTGTCCAGCAGCCGCGGGTCGGCGCCCTCGGCGAACTGCCAACGGATCACGTCACCGTCGAGGAGGTTCCAGTCCGCCCGGGGCCGGACGAACGTGCCGCGCTTCTGCCGGGCGTCCACGATGCCCTTGGCGGAGAGCACCTTGAGCGCCTCCCGCAGCGCGGTGAGGCTGACGTCGAGCTCCGCCTGGAGCGCGGCGATGTCCAGGGTCGCGCCGGCGGGTATCTCCCCGGCCAGGATCCGGCGCGCGATCGCCTCGACGGTCTGCCCGTGCAGGCCACGGCGTGCGTACTGTGCCAATGCTCTTCGCACCTATCGGTTCGTCGGTATCGATCGGTCAGGCTGAGGTTTTCACCGCGGTCCAGCCACCGTCCACCACCAGGCTCGCCCCGGTGACGTACGCGGCGTCCGGCGAGGCGAGGAAGGCCACGGTGGCCGCCACCTCGTCCGGAGTGCCGAACCGCTTGGCCACCGTCTCGGCGACGCTGCGCCGGCGGTCCGCTTCGGACACCTCGGCCCAGGCGGCGGTGAGGATCGGCCCCGGCAGCACGGTGTTCACCCGGACCTCCGGCCCGTACTCGACGGCGAGTTGGCGGCCGAGCGCGACCAGGCCGCCCTTGGCGGCGGCGTAGGCGGGTCGGCCGGGCAGGCCCACCAGCGCGTGCACCGAGGAGACCAGCACCACCGCGCCGCGACCGGCGCGGAGGTCGTCCAGGCAGGCCCGCACGCCGAGGAAGGTGCCGGTGAGGCTGACCGCGAGCTGATGGTCCCAGGACGTGCGGCTGGTCTCGTGGGCGGGGGCCACCTGGACCGCGTAGGCGTTGCTGACCAGGATGTCGACCGGCCCGAACGCGCGTCGCACGGTCGCCGCCGCGGCCGCCCAGTCGGCCTCGTCGGCGACGTCGGCGACCACCGGCACCGCCCGACCGCCGGCGGCGGTCAGTTCCTCGGCGAGCGGCGTGGGGTCGCGTACGTCCAGCAGTCCGACGGCCGCGCCCTCCGCCGCGAGTCGCCGGGCGGTGGCCGCCCCGATCCCGCCGAGCGCCCCGGTGACCAGCGCGGTCCTGCCGTCCAGTCGTCGCATGTGGTGGCTCCCCGTCCGCCGTCACCCCGATGATCTAATCATTAATTAGTAAAACATCTTGACAGCCACATGCGACGGATGCAACCTTCTGGCCACACCGTTCACACGACTGACACAACCGCGTTGTCACGCACCGTGTCACTGAGGAAGGGACACCCCCGTGACCGACTTCAACCCCGGTCGCCGCCGGTTCCTTGGGCACCTCGGCCTCGCCGGCGTCGGCGCGCTCGGCGCCGGCTCGTTCCTGACGGCCTGCGCCAGCTCCGCCAGCGGACCGGCGGAGAAGGCGTCCGGCGCGGTCACCCTCCAGTCGAACCTCTCCTCGCCGCAGGCGAAGGCGGCGATGGAGAAGCTCGTCGAGAGCTTCAACAAGCAGGGCAAGGGTCGGGCGAGCTTGAACACGATCGCCTCCGAGACCTACCGCACGCAGCTGCCCACCTACCTCACCTCGGCGAACCCGCCGGACCTCTACACCTGGTACGCCGGCTCGGTCGCCAACAACTACGCCAGCAAGGACCTGCTGCTCGACGTCTCCGACGTGTGGCAGGGGCTGGGCGACTACCCCCGGTCGCTGCGGAACATCTCCACCGACCCGACCGGCAAGCAGATCTTCGTGCCGATGACCAACTACTGGTGGGGCTTCTTCTACCGCAAGTCCAACTTCGCCAAGTGGGGCGTGCAGGAGCCGAAGACCTGGACCGAGTTCCTCGCGCTCTGCCGGACCCTGCAGGGCAAGGGCGTCGCACCGATCGGCATCGGCCTCGGTGACACCCCGTGGGTCGCCTCGGCCTGGTTCGACTACCTCAACATCCGGATCAACGGCGCCCCGTTCCACCGGGAACTCCTCGCCGGCCGGCAGCGGTTCGACGACCCGAGGGTCAAGGCGGTCTTCGCCCGCTGGCGCGAGGTGCTGCCCTACTTCGACCCGAAGGGCAAGGCGTACCCGTTCCAGGAGGCGACCACCGCGCTGCTGGCGAACAAGACCGGGATGTTCCTGATCGGCACCTTCTTCGCCGACGCCGCCCCGAAGGACGCCCTCGGCGACCTCGACTTCTTCCGGTTCCCGATCATCGACCCGGCGGTGCCGGTCGCCGAGGAGGCGCCCACCGACGGCTTCTTCGCCAGCGCCAAGACGGCGAACCCGACCGGCACCAAGGCCCTGCTCACCTACCTGGCCTCGGCGGAGGCGCAGGAGACGTACATCAGGAGCAGCTCGGGCATCGTGCTGCCGGCCAACCCGAAGGCGAAGGCCGCCGACTCCCCGCTGGTCGCCAAGGGCAAGGCCATGCTGGACAGCGCCGCCGAGCTGACCCAGTTCTTCAACCGCGACTCCAGCGACGCGTTGCAGCCGACCGCGGACACCGCGCTCACCAAGTTCATCGACAAGCCGAACCAGATCGACGCGATCCTGCGCGAGTGGCAGGCCGGCGCCGAGAAGGTCTTCAAGGGCTGATGGCGACACTCGCACCGGCCACCTCCCGGTCACCGGCGGCGGGCGCGACGCCGAAGCAGCGGCGACGCCGGCGGAACCGCCCGTCGCCGCTGCTGGTGGCGTTCGTCCTGGTGCCCTTCGCGGTCGAGAGCATCTGGGTCTTCTGGCCGGCCGTGCAGGGCTTCTGGTTCTCGCTCACCCGGTGGGACGGCCTGGCACCGCCCACCTTCATCGGCTTCGACAACTACGCGGAGCTGGCCGGCGACCCGATCTTCCGGGGCGCGCTGGTCAACACCGTGATCTGGCTGGTGCTCTTCGGCGGGCTGTCGGTCGTCGGCGGGTTCGGCATGGCGCTGCTGCTGCAGCGCGAGCGGCGCGGGGTGGGCTTCTACCGCGCGGCGCTGTTCACCCCGGTGGTCTTCTCGCTGGTGGTGACCGCGCTCGTCTGGCGGGTCTTCTACCAGCCCGACGGGCTGGCCGACCAACTGTTGCGCGCGGTCGGCCTGGAGCAGCTGATCCGGCCCTGGCTCGCCGATCCGCAGACCGCGCTCTACGCGGTGATCCTGCCCGCGCTGTGGCGGCAGATCGGCTACGTCATGGTGCTCTACCTGGCCGGCCTGAAGGCGATCGACCCGGCGCTGCACGAGGCCGCCCGGGTGGACGGCGCCAACGGCTGGCAGCGGCTCTGGAAGGTGACCATCCCCCAGCTGCGCGGGGTCAACGCGGTGGTGCTCTCGGTCATCGTGATCGACTCGCTGCGGTCGTTCGACATCGTCTGGGCGCTGACCCGCGGCGGGCCTTACCACTCGTCCGAGTTGCTCAGCACCTACATGTACTCCGCCGCCTTCCAGAGCCTGCGGCTGGGCTACGGCTCCGCCATCGCAGTGGTGATCTTCATCCTCGCGCTCGCGGTCATCCTCGGCTACCTCGTCCGCGCGTTCCGGGAGGACACATGATCCGCGCGCTGCGCACCGGCGCCTTCCACACCGGCATGAGCCTGCTGGCCCTGCTCTGGCTCGGCCCGATCCTCTGGGTCGTCGCCATGTCGACGAGGACCTTCGACGACATCGCGGCGCACGGGGTGGGCAGCCTGCCACGCTCGTTCACCCTGGACACCTACCGGCAGGCCTGGACCGACGGCGGTGAGCTGCGCGCGCTGGTCAACAGCATGCTGGTCACCGTGCCCGCGGTCGTCCTCAGCCTCGGGCTGGCGGCGGTGGCGGCGTTCGCGCTCAGCCGGTTCCGGATCCCCGGCCGCCGCACGATCCTGCTGCTCATGCTCGCCGGAAACCTGCTGCCGCCACAGATCCTGCTCATCCCGGTCAGCAAGTTCAGCGAGCTGACCGGCCTGTACGACACCCTCGCCGCGCTGATCGCGGTGCAGGTGGGCTTCGGGCTGGGCTTCTACACCTTCGTGCTGCACGGCTTCATGCGGGACCTGCCGGGCGAGATCCAGGAGGCGGCCACCATCGACGGGGCCGGGCCGGCGCAGATCTTCGCCCGGGTGATCCTGCCGCTGACCCGGCCCGCCCTGGCCGCGCTCGGCGCGCTCTCCTTCACCTGGATCTTCAACGACCTGCTCTGGGCGATCACCGTGCTGCGCACCGACGACCGGATGCCGGTGACCCCCGCCCTGCTCGCCCTGCAGGGGCAGTTCGTCTCCTCGTGGAACGTCATCGCCGCCGGCACGGTGATCGCGGCGGTGCCCACCCTGCTGGTCTTCCTGCGCTTCCAGCGGCACTTCGTGTCCGGCCTGGCGATCGGAGCCGTCAAGTGAGCGGGCCCGCCGACGAACCCGGCAACATCTACGAGCGCGCCGCCGCGCGCGCCGTGGCGGACGCGGGCGACGAACGGGCCCCGCTCGCCGGCCCGTGGACGCTGCGCGGGGTCAAGACCGAGTACACCGTCGTCGTACCCGGGCACGGCCGGTGGCTGGAGCTGGTCAGCTGGGGGCCGGCCGGAGTAGCCGGCGGCCCCTCACCGGTCAGCTACACCGGCCCGACCCCGTTCCTCACCGCCGGCGACTTCGCGCCCGTGGAGTACGCGACCGACGCGGCCCGCCCGTTCGCCGGCGCCGACCTGGTCGTCGAGACGGCGACCGGCGACCGCCGGGTCTCCTGGCGCTTCCAGCACGCGAGCGTTGACAGCGGCCAGTTGCGGGTCACGTTCGCCGACCCGGTGACGGGGCTACGTGCTGAGCACTGCTACCGCGTCCCGGCCGGCACCGACGTGGTGGAGCGGTGGGTCGAGCTGGAGAACACCGGTCCGGCTCCGCTGCGGCTGGCCCGGGCCGGCTCGGCCGGGTTCTGCGTGCCCACCCCGCACGGGGCCCGGCTGAGCTACCAGTGGGGCCAGTGGGCTCAGGAGTTCCAGCTCGCGCACGTCGACCTCGGCCACGGGCAGTTCACCATCGGCAGCTCGCAGGGGGTGCCGGGGCACACCTTCGTACCCTGGCTGGCGGTCCGGGACCGGGCCGCGACGGACGGCCCCACCTGGGGCGTGGCACTGGCCTGGACCGGTTCGTGGCAGCTCGTCGCCGAGCCGGACACCGGCGGGCTCACCCGGGTCCGGGCCGGTCGCCGGCTGGTCGACGGCGGGCTGGACCTGCCCGCCGGCGGGCGGCTCACCCTGCCGGTGGTCGCCGGCGCCTACAGCGACGCCGGGCTGGACGGGCTGGCCCGGGTCTGGCACCGCTACCAGCGGCAGCTCGCCGGCGACCGGCTCGACCGGACCCGGCCGGTGCTCTACAACTCGTGGGAGGCGACCGAGTTCGCCGTCGACGCCGGCAACCAGCTGGCACTGGCCCGGATCGCCGCGGACCTCGGCGTGGAGACCTTCGTGGTCGACGACGGTTGGTTCGTCGGGCGGCACGACGACCGTGGCGGGCTGGGCGACTGGACCCCGGACCCGGCCAAGTTCCCCGCCGGGTTCGACGCCTTCGTCGCCGAGATCCGCGCGCTCGGCCTCACCTTCGGACTCTGGGTCGAGCCGGAGTCGGTCAGCCCGAGATCGGGCCTCTACGCCGAGCACCCGGACTGGGTCTACGCGATCGACGACCGGCCGATCACCCCCATCCGCAACCAGTACCTGCTCGACCTCGGCCGCCCCGAGGCCGCCGAGTTCGTCCACTCGACCCTCGACGGGCTGCTCCGCAAGCACGACATCGGATACCTGAAGTGGGACTTCAACCGGCCGCGCACCGAACCCGGCCGGCCCGGCGCGGCCGTCCGGCCGGACCTCGACGGCGCCCACGTGGCCAACCTGCACCGGATCTACGCGGCCCTGCGCCGGGACCACCCGCACGTGGTGATCGAGGCGTGCGCCGCCGGCGGCGCCCGTACCGACCTCGCCATGGCCGCCCACGCGGACGTCTTCTGGCCGAGCGACAACACCGGCCCGCTGGACCGGCTCGCCATCCAGTACGGCTTCCTGCACGCCAACGCCCCGCACCTGCTCAGTTCGTGGGTGACCGACGCGGTCGGGCTGTTCGACCAGCGACCCCGCTCGCTGGCCTTCCGGTTCGTGCTCGCGATGGCCGGGGTGCTCGGCATCGGTGCGGACATCCGGCGCTGGACGCCGCGGCAACGGGCCGAGGCGGCGAGCTGGATCGCCCGCTACAAGCAGGTCCGCGAGGTGATCACGCACGGCGAGGTGCACCTGATCGGCGGCCCCGACCAGCCGCGCTGCGCCGTGCAGTACACCGCGCCGGACGGCGACACGGTCGTCGTGCTCGCCTGGCACACCGGCCGGCTCGACGGGCACGGGCTGCTGCCCTCCCGACCGGTCCGGCTGCCGCTGCGCGGGCTGGCCACTCAGGCCAGCTACCGGCACGGCGAGCACACGTACTCCGGCAGCCACCTCACGGCGGTGGGCCTGCCGGTGCGGTGGACCGCGGACCACGACGCGGAACTGTTCGTCCTGCGCCGCGGCTGACCCCCTCGTCCGGCCGGGCGATCCCCGCGCCGGCAGCAGCCGAAAAGACAGTCGCACCCGGGCGAACCATCACCCGGGTGCGACTGTTCGGCGGTTCAGCAGCTGGCGTTCAGGCCGGCCCAGTCGGCGCGGTCGTTGTAGCCGCCGTCGCCCGCGTCACCGACCACCAGGTCGAGCACCCGGACGCCGGTCAGGTCGACGTCGACCTGGCGGATGTCGTCGCGGGTCAGCACCCCGCTGTCGAACAGCACCCGGCCGTCGCCGACCACCTGGAAGGTCGCCGTCGCGCCCTCCGGCCCGACGTTGCGCACCGCGTCGTCCAACCCGACGACCGCGGTCAGCCGGCCGCACTCCTTGCCGACGTAGTACCGGACCGTGGACGGCGAGGCGACCCCGATGCCGGTCGGATACACCTGACCGAGCATGCTGATCGGCGACCAGCCGCCGACGCTGGCATCGACCGTCGGGCTCATCCAGCCACTGGTGGCGCTGACCCAGCGGTGGTGCGACAGGACCACCTCGCCGTCCGGCGGCGCGGGCGCCACGAGCACCGCCGACACCGTCGTCTGCCGCAGTCGTCCCTGCCCGAGCACCCGGTACGACGTGGTGGCGGTCAGGGAGGCGGCGCCGGGCTCGGCGGAGTCCGGCAGCGCCACCGTGAAGGCGTACGTGGCGGTCCCGCCGGGAACCAGCCGGTCCGGCGCCGCGCCCGAGAGGCGGACCGTCCAGCCGGCGGGGGTCGCCAGTTCGACCTGCGGCGCAAACACCGGCCGCGCCCCGTCGTTGCGGACGACCACCTCGACCCGCGCCTCGTCGCCGCCGGCGAGCATGGGCAGGTGACCGTCCGGCACCGGGTCGGCGCCGACCCGGGTCACCTCCGGCAGGCCGGCGGTCACGTGCGGCACACCCGGCTCGCCCTCCGCCGGGCCGACCCGGAACAGCACCGCGCCGTGGGCCGGAACCGCGGCGCTGATCGTGCCGGCGCTCTCGGTGACCTGGTCGGTCCAGGCGTTCGTCACGGTGAACCGCGAGCCGGGCAGGCCGGCCTCGGCGGCCGTCGTGGTCACCACCTCCGGGGTCTCGCCCCGGTTGAGCAGCACCACGGCCCGGTCGCCGTCGGCCAGGCGCTTCACCCACGTCTCGGTGGTGCCGGCCGGGCCGACCCGGACGGCCTGGACCGCGGCGGCGTCCTGGTTGATCCCCAGCACGTCGGGATCGGTGAGGATGTCGACGGAGGTCTGGCTGAGCTTGCGGACGTCGCTACCGATCACCAGGGGTGCGGCGGCCACGGACCAGAGGGTCATCTGGGTCCGGAACTCCTCGTCGGTCATCCCGAGTTCCGGGGCGAGGTAGTCCGGGTCGTTGTACCGGCCCGGCCCGACGACCTCGGGGTGTCGCGCGTTCACGTCGTAGTTGCGCAGCACATCCTTGAACTTGATGTCGCCGACGAAGCCCACGTCGGTGTACGTCCGCCAGGACTGCGCGATCGCCGGCGCGTAGGTCCAGGAGTACGTCGACTGCTGCTCCTCCGGGTAGTCGCCCCAGTCGGGCGAGGTCACCGGGTTGCACAGGTTGAAGATGATCGGCCGGCCGCTGGCGTTGTTCCGCAGCGCGTGGGCGAACTCGGTGTAGACGGTCTTCGGGTCGAGGTCCGCGGCGATGCCGCAGAGGAAGTCCACCTTCACCGCGTCGAACTCCCAGGCGGCGAACTGGTCCGCGTCGCGCTGGTAGTAGCCGCCGCTGCCGAGTCCGCACTTGCCCGGGATGTACGGCCCGGCGTCGGTGTAGATGCCCGCCCGCAGGCCCTTGGCGTGGATGTAGTCCACCAACGGCTTCAACCCGTTCGGGAAGCGGGTCCGGTCGGCCTGCAGGTCGCCCGCGGCCGTCCGCGGCTCCGGGTCCTGCCAGCCGCCGTCCAGCCAGACGATGTCGTAGCCGGCCCGGGCCAGGCCGCGGGAGACCAGCGCGTCGGCGACCTGCCGCACCGACTCCTCAGAGAAGTCGCCGCCGAGACCGAAGTAGGTGTTCCAGCCCTGGTAGGGCGTGGGACTGAGCACCTGCTGGGGTGCCGGCGCGACGCCGGCGACCGCGGCGGCCGGCTCGGCGTGCGCGGGTGTCGGCGCGACCAGCAGGCCGGCCGCGAGGGCGAGCAGGGCGATCGGTACGTGTCGTTTCACATCGGATTCCTTCGCTGCCGGTGGAGGGGCGGGTGCCGCGTCGAGCTACCTGCCGGCCGTCGTCCGGCCCGGCACGTGCTCCGGCTGGACCTCGCTCCGCCGCGGGGGCCGGTCGCCCGGTCGCGCCGGAGCCCGGAGTGGCACCGCGCGGTTCGCGGCCGGTGCCGTGGGCGCGGTGGCTGTTCCACTCACGACGGACGTCGCGGACGAACGGCCGGAGGCGCCCGACGTGGCGGTGACGAACCGGTCGACGTGGGTCTCGGCGTCGCGGATCCGGGTCCGATGTGGAACGGATCCTCGGTCGGTTGTCAGACCAGTCATGCCCGTACTCCTGAGGTGTGTTTCCGGGATCTTGCCGCCGGTCACCGCCAGGTGTCAATATTAATTCGTAAATTATGAGTTCTAGGTGTCGCGGCGCGTCCACACCCGACTCCGGCAGGACATACGACAGCGGTGGGGCCGGGCCATACCCGGCCCCACCGCTGTTGAATCTGTGGTCGACCCCGAGGCACCTCGCAACGGCGTCGGTCAGCCGTCGGTGCCGCCCGGCTACCAGCCCTCCGGCGGTGCCTCGTCTGTCCAACCGGCACTGTGCACGAGGGTGTAACGTGCCAGCTTTCCGGGGGCGGCGGCGCCGGAGCGGCCGGCGCCTAGGCTGGCAGGCATGTTCCCGTGGGACGACTCACGCCGGGCGTTCACCGACGCCACCCGGTGCTTCCTCCGCACCGCCGCGCTCGTCGGCGACCGGTGGGAGCGGCCGGGCCTGGGTGAGTGGGACGTCCGCGCACTGGTCGGTCATACCAGCCGGTCCCTGCTGACGGTCGAGGACTACCTGGCCCGTCCCGCCACCGCCGTCGACGTCGCCGGGCCGCTGCTGCTCGCCGCCACCGGCCGGCCCGGCCTACCGGCGGGATTCTCGGTGCTCTGACCGGGCAACGCGGCCGCCCGCCCCGGCCGCCGGGCGGGCCGACCTGGCCTACCGGCAGCGGCGCGGCACGACGACCGCCGGTTGCGGAATCGAGGCACACCCCGGGCGGCCGGTGCGGGTTACTTCACCTTGCGCGTCGACCGGGCCACGATGGCGTCGTACTCGGGGTGCTTGCCCAGCCAGTCACTGAGGAACGGGCAGATCGGCACCACGGTTCGGCCTCTCGCCCGGGCGTCGTCCATCACCGCACGGGCCAGGGTCGACCCGACCCCCTGCCCCTCGAACTCCGGGGCGACCTCGGTGTGGGTGTAGGCGATGATGGCGCCGCTCAGCTGGTAGGTGACCACGCCGGCCAGCGCTCCCGACTCGTCCCGCGCCTCGAAACGCTCCCGCTCCGGCACGTCTGTCACGGTGAACTGCACCCCGCCATCCAACCACGGGTTCCGCCGGGCGCACCGCGCCGGCCCGGGCACGGGCCGGGCGGCGGCTGGACAGGCCGAGGCCGGCCTGCCGCAGGCAGGCCGGCCTCGGGTCGGGCCGTCGGAGATGTGCCCGACGGCCCGACCGGCCGGTCAGTGGATGACGACCGGCGTCTTGGCCTGGCCGCCCCGCTCCTCGTCGAGCAGGTGCGACGGCTCGCGCCGCCGGGGCAGGAACGCCGCCGGGATGAACGTGACAAGCACCAGCGCGAACGCGACCCAGAACGTGGTGGCGAACGAACCGGCGGCGAAGTCGAGGCCACGCTCGATGAGCGACGGGTCGACCGGGAACTGCTGGGCCAGCTCCGGCTGCTGCTGAATGCCGATCGCGAGGCCGGCTTGGGTCAGCGGTTCCCCACTCGGGCCGGTGACTCCCGGCACGGCCGGGGAGCCCTTCAGCTCGTTGGTGAGGATCACCGACATCACCGCGGCGCCGACGGACCCGCCGATCTGCTGGAGGATGTTGACCAGCGTGGAACCGCGGGCCACGTCGTGGGCGTGCAGGGTCTTCAGCGCCGAAGTCATGATCGGCATCATGGTGCCGCCCATGCCCAGGCCCATCACGAACAGCGACCCGCAGAGCAGCCAGTAAGACGTGTGCGGGTCGACCTGGGTGAAGGTGAAGAACCCGACCGCGATGAGCGCGAGCGCGAACGGCACCGTGCGACCGACCGGCACCCGGTCGGCCAGCGTGCCGGCGATCGGCATCGTCACCATCGCGCCGATGCCCTGCGGGGCCATCAGCAGGCCGGCGGCCAGCGTCGTCTCGCCGCGGATCTGCAGGAAATAGCTCGGGAACAGCAGGCCGGCGCCCATGAACGCGATGATGAACACGAACAGGGTCACCGTCGCGATGGTCAGGTTGCGGTTGCGGAACAGCCGCAGGTCGAGCAGGGGGTGCCGGGGCTTGAAGGAGTAGAGGACGAACCCGACGACGAGCGCGCCGCCGACCAGCATGGGCGCCCACACCTCGGCGTCGGCGAAGGTGCCCGCCTCGGGCAGCGTGGAGATGCCGTAGAGGAAGAGGGCGAGCCCCGGCGAGAGCATCAGCATGCCGACGAAGTCGAACGACTCGGACGGCTCGGGGGCGTCCTTCGGCAGGACCAGCTGCGCGTAGATGAGACCGATGACGCCGATCGGCAGGTTGATCAGGAAGATCCAGTGCCAGCTCGCCGTGTCGATCAGCCAGCCGCCGAGGATCGGGCCCCCGATGGGCCCGAGCAGCATCGGAATGCCGAGAACGGCCATCAGCCGGCCGATCCGGTTGGGTCCGGCGGCCCGGGTCATGATCGTCATACCGAGCGGCATGAGCATGCCGCCGCCGAGGCCCTGCAGCACCCGGTAGCCGATCAGCTCCCCGAGCGTGTCGGCGGTGGCGCACAGCCCGGACCCGATCGTGAACAGCGCCAACGCGACCATGTAGAGCCGCTTGGTGCCGAACCGGTCGGCGGCCCAGCCGCTGAGCGGGATCACCGTCGCCAGGGCGAGGGTGTAGGCCGTCATCGTCCAGGCGACCTCGGCGTAGGTCGCGTCGAACTCGCGCTGGAAGGTCGGCAGGGCGACGCTGACCACCGTCACGTCGAGGATCGACATGATCGCGCCGAGGACGACGACCCCGGCCACCTTGAGAACCGCCGCGTCGAGCTTGTCCGATGTCGCCATGGATTGCTGTGTCACTAAATCTCCTGAATCCCCGTTTCGGCCGGCGGGCACTGGCCGGGCGCCGGGCCTCGTGCGGCGCGCGTCGTCACGTCTGGGATCGGTGCCCGCAGGCAGACTAACGACCGGGACCGACAATCGGCCTCCGGTTTCCGGCCGTCGAGGCCGACCTCACTCCGCACCATCCCCACCGAACGGCCCAGGTCGGGACGACGCCCGACCGGCCCACGCAGCCACCGGTCCGGCGTGGCGCCCCCGGGCCGGCGTCCCGGGCGACACGGGCGCCTCGTCACCGGCGGCGCGACCGACCCGTCGACCTCGGGCCCGCCGCCCGGCGGCGGGCCGCGCATCGGCGCTCGCGGCCGGCGGCCCAGCGGGTGGAGGTGAGCGGTGTCACGCGCGCATCCACCCGATGGCGTCGGTTCATTTGTCACACAACTGTCGAGGAACCGCATGGTCACCTCCACGATCGTCACCGAGGGTGGTGGGCGAACGCGACGCATTGCCTGGCAGCCGTGGACGACACCCGCCAACACGACCGGAGGACCAATGGTGTTGCCCTGGCCATTCCCCGACGACCCCTCGTTCCACTCCCCTGACGTGCCGGAGCAGCAGAGCGAGGATCTGCGGCTGGCCGCCCTGGTGTCCCAGCGGCTGAGCATCGACTGGACCACCCGCCGGCAGCAGATCGCGGTCAGCGTGCAGAACCGGGTGGTGATCCTGGCCGGGACGGTGGCCAGTGCCGCGGCCCGCCAGGTCGCCGGCGACCTCGCGTGGGACGTGCCGGGCGTCTTCGACGTGTGCAACTCGCTACGCCTGCGGCCGGCGGAACGGCCGGGACAGTAGGCCCTCCGCCCGTCGCCCGCGTCAGGGGATGGTCGTCGGCGGGTGCGGATCCAGTGGGCGCTCGAAGAACGTCTCCAGGACGACGATGGTCCGCGTCCCGGTGACGCCCTCGACCTGGAAGAGCCGCCGGAGGCTGGCCTGAAGCTGCTCCGGCGTGCCGACCCGGATCTTCACCAGCACCGAGGCGGGGCCGGCCACCACGTGCGCCTCCTCCACCTCGGGCAGCGCGGCAAGGGCCTCGTGGGTGGACCGGTCGCCCATCCAGGCGTTCGCCTCCACCATCACGAAGGCGAGCACGCCGCGGCCCACCGCGGCCGGGTCCACGTCGACCGTCGTCCGTCGGATGATCCCCTGCTCGCGCAGTTTGCGGACCCGCTCGTGCACGGCACCGGTGGAGAGCCCGACCGTCGCGGCGAGCGCGGCGTACGGCTGTTGGGCGTCCCGTTGCAGGGCGGCCAGCAGGTCACGGTCGATGTCGTCCACGCCACCTCCTGACGCTCGTTCGGATATTCTCTCGAAAGTCCGATCCTGGTTCGGTCATGTTAGCGTTCTCCCGAACGCGAGTAGCGCGGGAGGTTGCCATGCTGGATCGGTTCCGGACCCGGTTCGAGGTGCTCGACGAGCGGTTCGCACGGGTGAACGGCGACGAGTGGGTGGAGTGCCTGTGGACCGGGGGGCGCTGGCTCGAGGGGCCCGCCTGGTTCCCGGCCGGGCGCTACCTGCTGTTCAGCGACATTCCCAACGACCGGGTGCTGCGCTGGGACGAGACCACCGGGGCGGTCGGGGTGTTCCGCCAGCCCGCCGGATACGCCAACGGGCACACCGTGGACCGGCGCGGCCGGCTGGTCAGCTGCGAGCAGGGCCGGCGCCGGGTCACCCGGACCGAGCCGGACGGCTCGGACACGGTGCTCGCCGACCGGTGGCGCGGTAAGCGGTTGAACAGCCCGAACGACGTGGTCGAGCACTCCGACGGGTCGATCTGGTTCACCGATCCGAGCTACGGCATCGACAGCGACTACGAGGGCAACCGCGCCGAGCCGGAGATCGGCGGCAACCACGTCTACCGGGTCGACCCGCACAGCGCCGAGGTGCGCGTCGTCGCCGACGACTTCGAGCAGCCCAACGGGCTGGCGTTCGACGCCGACGAAGCCACGCTGTACGTGGTCGACACCCGGCGCCGGCACATCCGCCGCTTCGACGTACGCGATGACGGGACGCTCGCCGGGGGCGACGTCTTCGCCACCTGCGACGCCGGGTCCTTCGACGGCGTACGGCTCGACGAGGCCGGCCGGGTCTGGATCGCCGCGCACGACGGTCTGCACTGCTTCCACCCGGACGGCACCCTGCTCGGCAAGCTGCACACGCCGGAGGTGGTCGCCAACTTCACCTTCGCCGGCCCGAAGCGCAACCACCTCTACATCTGCGCCTCCAGCTCGCTCTTCACCCTTCGGGTGAACGTCAACGGCGTCCGCTACCCCGGTTGGTGACCCGCGTGCCGCGGACACCCGCGATGGCCGGTACGGCGACGCCGCACCGGCCATCGGACACGGGGCGTCCGGGTCGAGCCGCACGGTCAGTGACCGACGCCGACCTTCTGCCCGGGCAGCGCCAGGTCGGCGACCACCGGCAGGTGGTCGGAGGCGGCGGTGGCCATCGGGGATGCGACGACCGCGACCGTACGGGCGACGACGTCGCCGGACTGCATGATGTAGTCGATGCGGTGGGTGGGGTCCTCGGCCGGGTGGGTGTGCCCCTCGCCGACGCCGGCCGCCTCCCAGGCATCCACCAGGGTCTCGACGAGAGTCCGGATCTCCGGCGTGTCCGGGGTGGCGTTGAGGTCGCCGAGCAGGACGACCGACTCGTCGGGAACGCCGATGAGCTGCGCGATCGCCTGCGCCTGGGCAACCCGCTCGGCGGCGTCGTTGTGCTGCAGGTGGGTGTTGTAGACCTGCACCGGTACCCCCCGCACGTTGATCCGGGCGCGCAACAGGCCGCGTTGCTCGTGGTTGCCGAACCGCGGCAGGTAGGTGTTCTGCCACTCCAGGATCGGGAAGTTCGAGAGGATCGCGGTGCCGTACTGGCGGCGCGGCTGGCCCGGGGCGAGCGGTTCGAGATCGAGGTTGGCGCCGTAGACGACGTGCATGTTCAGCGCGCGCGCGAGCCACGCGGCCTGGTCGACGAACTCGCTACGCTCGCCGAAGTGCCGATCGACCTCCTGGAGGCCGACGACGTCGAGCCGGCTGTCCCGGATCACCTGGGCCACTCGGGACAGATCGAGGATGCCGTCGGCGCCGGCCGCGTGATGGATGTTGAAGGTCATGACGCGCACGGGTCGATCCGGCGCCTGCGGCGGGGGCGGGTCGACCGCCGCCGCTGCCGTGGCCGGTGAGGTCAGGACCGCAGTCGTCGCCACGACGGCGAGGAGGGACAGGAGCGTTCGTGGGATCCGCATCTGCGGAGCATGCCAGCTCACCATGACATCGCCCCGAATGGTGGGCGAAGACTCTCTACATCGGATGGCCGAGTTGATCCCGCGGTAACGCCTCGGACAGAGTTCCTCGATGGCCATTCACTGACCAAGGAGCCCATGAGTGCACGTCAGGATGGCGACCAGCGCCGGTAGGGCCGGCCAGCCGAACGAGGACTTCGCCGGCGCTGTGCCCGGCGCTGCCGTGCTGCTGGACGGCGCCGGCATCCCGGGCACCGAGTCGATCTGCAGCCACGGCGTCGCCTGGTACACACACCGTCTCGGCGGCGCGCTGCTCGGCCGGCTCTCGCGCGACGACGGGCGAGACCTCACGGCGATCCTCGCCACCACGATCGGCGAGATGGCCGCCGAGCACCGTGACACCTGCGACATCACGAACCCGAGCAGCCCGCAGGCGACCGTGGCGATGGTCCGCGCCCACCGGGGCCGCCTGGACTATCTCCTGCTCGCGGACTCCTTCCTCGTCCTCGACCAGGTCCGCGGTGGCCCGCAGGTCATCACCGACGAGCGTGAGGTCACCGCCAGGCGCATCTGCTCGGCGGCCCTGAAGGGCGTTCCCAGGGAAACCCCGGAGTACGACCGGATCCGGGATTCCTGCGTCGAGGCGCTGCGGGCTCGCCGGAACCAGCCGGGCGGCTACTGGATCGCCAAGGACGACCCGCGCGCGGCGCACGAGGCGGTGACCGGCAGCCGGCCCCTTCACGACCTGCACGGCCTCGCGCTGCTCAGCAACGGCGCCAGCCGCATCGTCAGCCCGTACGGCCTGACCGACTGGTCCGGCCTGCTGGAACTGCTGGCCGCCAACGGGCCGGCCGACATCATCCGCCGCGTCCGGCAGGCCGAAGCCGGCACCTCCGCGGGCCCCGATGCCCGGATCCCCGACGACGCCACGGTTGCCCACTGCACCCACCTGCCGCACTCCAGGGTCGACGAACTGTCGCGGTGAACAGACGGCGGGGGCGACCGCGCCGGCGGTGCGTCCTGTCGTGCCGCAGGCCCGGGCGCTCGAACACCTGCCGAACCCGCCGAGCAGCGACAGTGGGGCGCCCGGCGGCATTGCCGGCAAGATGACCCGTTTGTGTCGAATGCAGCGAACAGACCCCACTGCTGCTGCGGTGTCCTCACGATGAGAACGAAGGTTGGACTCGACAGTGCGAGGGATTGATCGGGCATGAGGCGTCGACGCAACAGAAGAGTTCCGCTGATCCAGGCGGCGGCGATGTCCCTGGCCGCGGTGATCACCGCGGTGGCCGTCGTCAGAGCCGGCCGTCGCCGTGCCGCGGGTGGCGCGATGGCCAGTGATCTTCCTGCCCGGCCGGACGACGCGTTCGCCGAGGCGGGCCTGGCCGGGTCGCCGATCGCCGGCGGCCCGGCCGACCGGGAAACAACGTCGCCGGCAGCCGCAGCGCGGTGAGGACGGCGAGCGCCACGCCGCAAGCGCCCGGGCACGGCGCCGACTGGGCGTGACCCGGCGGCGCCGCCGGGGCGGCACCGGCGACTGGGCGTGACCCGGCGGCGCCGCGGGGGCGGCACCGGCGACCGGCCCGCGGCGCGAGCGGTGCGACGTGCTGAATTCGTCTTGGAGGTGACAACGCATGGGTGACCCGCCCAGCGGAGACCGGGCTGCCGACGGGCCGCACGCGGACGCCACGGTCGCCCAGCTCGTGCAGCGTGCGACCGACCAGATCACCCGCCTGGTGCGCGACGAACTGGCGATGGCCCGGGCGGAGCTGACCGACAAGGGCAAACGCGCCGGCGCCGGCGCCGCGGTGGTCGGTGGCGCGGGAGGCGTGGCGCTGTTCGGGACGGGCGCGCTCGTCGCCACCGTGATCCTGGTCCTCGCCGAGTTCATGCCGGCGTGGGTGGCCGCGCTGATCGTCACGGTGGTCCTCTTCGCGGTGGCCGGGCTGCTCGCGTTGTTCGGCAGGAAACAGGTCAAGCAGACGATGCCGGTCAAGCCGGAGTCGACGCTGCACAGCGTGCGGGCGGACGTGGAGTCGGTGCAGCAGGCGGCCAAGGAGGGACGAGGGCGATGACCGCGAGCAACGACCCGGACCGCGCCCGAGCGGATGTCGAGAAGAGCCGAGCTGAACTCAGTGCCACGGTGCGGGCCCTGGCAGCCAAGACCGACGTGAGCGCCCGGGGTCGGGACCGGGCCGTCGAGATCAACGGCCGTGCCCGACAGCGCCTGACCAGCTCGGCTCAGGCGATGCGGGGGAAGGCGGCGAAAGCGGTCCGGGCAGCGCGAGGAAGGGCCGCCAGCACCGGTCTCGACGGAGTGGCCCGTGCGGCACAGCAACGCGGGACGGCACTGCGTGAAGGCACGTCGGGGAAACTCGGCGCCCTTCGCGGCAGCGCCACCACCGGTTCGGTGAGCCAGCGGGGGCCTGCCGCCGCCCGTGCACTCCGCGACCGGCTGGTCGGGATGGGATCGGCCGCCCGCCGCCATCCCGTCCTGCTCGTTGCCGCCGCTGCCACCGTCGGCGTCGCCGTGACAGTACGTCAGCAGGGCCGCCGCGCCGCTGCTCGGCGTCGCTCCTGACGCAGGCCCGCCGTTCACCTCGCCCGTCGTGAAGGACCAACTGTGACCACGTCGTCAGTCCGAAACGCCATGCGCACGGAGCCGCGACCATGAGCGATGCGACCCTCGATACCGAACGTCATGGCGGCAGCCAGTACGCGGACCTGTCGCGGCTGATCCGGCAGGCGGGCCTCCTCGATCGGCGGCGTGGTTACTACGCGCTGCGCATCGGTGCCCTCGGAGCGTGCTGCGTCGGGGCGTGGACGCTGTTCGGCTGGCTCGGTGAGTCATGGTGGCAGCTGAGCGTCGCCGCCGCCCTGGCGGTGATCTTCGCGCAGGCCGGGTTCATCGGTCACGACGCCGGTCACCGCCAGATCTTCCGCACCCGCCGCGCCAACGACCTGGTCGGTCTGGTCCACGGCAATCTCCTGATCGGCATCAGTTACGGCTGGTGGGTCGACAAGCACAACAGGCACCACGCCCACCCCAACACCGAAGGCCGGGACCCGGACATCGTGGTCAGGCCGCTGTCGTTCACGCCCGGGCAGGGGCGGACGCGACGCGGGCTGGCCGCACTGGTGGTTCGGTACCAGGCGTACCTGTTCTTCCCGCTGCTGCTGCTGGAAGGCCTGCATCTGCACGCCAACAGCGTCCGGGCCGTCGTCCGCCGGCGCAGGATCAAGCGACGCCCGGCGGAGGCCGCCCTGCTGGCGTTACACGCCGCCGGATACCTCGGTGCCGTCGTCCTTGTCCTGAGCCCCATGCAGGCCGTCGCGTTCGTCCTCGTCCACCAGGGGCTACTCGGCCTCTACCTCGGCAGTGCCTTCGCACCCAACCACAAGGGCATGCCGATCCTCGCCGCCGACGAGCAGCTCGACTACCTCCGACGTCAGACTCTCACCTCCCGCAACGTACGCGGCGGTTGGTTCGTCGACAGCCTGCTCGGCGGCCTCAACTACCAGATCGAACATCACCTCTTTCCCAGCATGCCGCGGCCCAACCTCCGCCGGGCCCAACCACTGGTCCGCCAGTTCTGCGCCGAACACGACATCGCGTACCACGAGACCACCCTGATGCGGTCCTGGGCCCAGGCGCTGACGCATCTCCACGCGGTCGGGTCGGGCCGGCCGGCTGACGACACCGGGCCGAGCTGAGGACCGGCCTACCCGCCGGCCTCGCTCCTCGCCCCGCCGCCGTCGGACGGCGCGGCCGGCCCGACCCCGATCGGCGCACCAGCCGCCGGACCATGACCTCGTCGGCTCCGCCGAGAGGTGCCGGCGAACGGCAAACGTCCTCAGGTGGTGGCGGGCCGGGCGCGGACGCGGGTCACCAGGTAGCCGAAGGCTGCCGCGGTGAAGAACATGACGATGCCGTAGACGGCCCCCGGGATGGCCATCCGGGTGCTGTCGAGCAGCGCCGGGCTGAGCGCGATCGTGATGGCCAGGGTGCTGTTGTGGATGCCGATCTCGAACCCGGCCGCCGTCGCGGCCCTCCGGTCCACCCCGGCCAGCCGGGGTATGCCGTACCCGATCGCGAGGCTCAGCAGGTTGAACGCGAGCACGGCCAGGCCGACCGAGACGAAGTAGTCGGCGATGTTCTCCCGTTCGCCGAGCACGGCACCGGCGATCACCGCGACGAGCACGACGACGGAGAGGATCCGGACCGGTCGGTTCAGCCGTTCGGCGGCGCGCGGCACCCGGGCCCGGATCAGCATGCCGACGGCGACCGGGACGAGCACGATGGCGAACACCTGGAGCACCTTGTCGAACTGCAGGCCGATGCTCCTCCCGTCGGCCAGGAAGTACGCCGCCGACAGGTTGACCACGATCGGCAGGGTGAACACGGCGAGCACCGAGTTGATGGCGGTCAGGGTGATGTTCAACGCCACGTGCCCGCCGAACAGGTGGCTGTAGAGGTTGGCCGTGGTGCCGCCGGGGGAAGCCGCCAGCAACATCATCCCGACGGCCAGTTCGGGCGGCAGGTCGAAGGCGAGCACCAGGCCGAAACAGAGTGCCGGCAGCACCAGCACCTGGCACACCAGTGCGATGACGGCGGCCCTCGGGTGCTGGGCCACCCGGCGGAAGTCCTGGACGGTCAGGCCGAGACCCAGGCCGAGCATGATGATGCCGAGGGCGATGGGCAGTCCGATCAGGGTCAGGGCTGAGTCCATGACACGAGATCGTCGCCATCGGGAGACGACCTCACAATCCCCCGTGTGGCTCGGCGCCGGCCGCCGGCGGCCCAAGACGCCGGGCTCGGCGAAACCGTCGCGACGGAGCCACACCCGAATCGGGTCCCGCACCACTCATGGTGTTGCTGGGAGGCCGGGATTCTCCTCGGCGCCGCCCTGCTGCTCTGGCGCCGGCTGCGCCGGACCCGGCGGGCCTCCCCGCTCGGCTCTTGACCGCGGAATGTGATCGGCTTAGCTTCATCAATCAGAAAGGTCTCCTTACTATTCTGCTCCATCCTCGTGGGAGTGCCGATGCGACCATTCCGTCACCGCCGCCTCACCGCCGTCGTCGCCCTGGCGACCCTGCTGGTCACCGCCGCCCCGCCGACCGCCGCGAGCGCGGGTGACAGCCCGGACCGCCGCGCCGGCTACCACCGGGTCGGCTACTTCACCCAGTGGGGCATCTACGGTCGGGCCTTCCCGGTCAAGAAGCTCGACACCTCCGGGGCGGCGCGCCGCCTCACCCACGTCAACTACGCCTTCGGCAACGTGAGTGAGGACGGACGCTGCTACGTGGACGGCGGGCCGGGCGAGGGTGACGCCTGGGCCGACTACCAGCGTCCCGTCCCGGCTGAGGAGAGCGTCGACGGTGTCGCCGACGCCTGGGGTGAACCGCTCAACGGCAACTTCGGCCAACTGGCCAAGCTCAAGGCCAAGCACCCCGGCCTGAAGGTGATGATCTCGCTGGGTGGCTGGAGCTGGTCGACGTACTTCTCGAACGCCGCCCGCACCGACGCCTCCCGCAAGGCGTTCGTCGCCTCCTGCATCGATCTCTACCTCAAGGGCAACCTCCCCGTCCTGGACGGCGGCAGTGGCGGCCCGGGCGCCGCCGCCGGTGTCTTCGACGGCGTCGATCTGGACTGGGAGTGGCCGAACTGGCCGGGTGAGCCGGGCAACGTGGTCCGCCCGGAGGACCGCGAGAACTTCACCAAGCTGCTCGCCGAGTTCCGCCGGCAACTCGACGCGTACGGCCGGCAGACCCGCAAGCACTACCCGCTGACCGCCTTCCTGCCGGCCAACCCGGCGACCATGGACGCCGGATACGAGGGGCGCAAGATCTTCCAGTACCTGGACTTCGCCACGGTCCAGGGGTACGACTTCCACGGCGGCTGGGACGCGGTGACCAACCAGCAGTCGGCGCTTCGTGTGCCGGCGGGAGCGCCGGACAGCCCGGACTTCTCCGCCGAGGTGGCGATCGACGGCTGGATCGCCCGCGGCGCGCCCCGGGACAAGCTGGTCCTGGGCATCCCGTACTACGGCCGGGGCTGGACCGGCGTCACCGGGGGCGGCACCGGGCTGTTCCAGCCCGCGGCCGGGCCCGCGCCGGCCACCTTCGAGGCCGGCTACGAGGACTACCGGCAGCTGAAGACCCTGGCCGGCAACGGCTTCACCGTCCACCGCGACCTTCGTGTCGGGCACGCCTGGTTGTTCGACGGCACCACCTTCTGGACATACGACGATCCGGCGGTAGTGCTGCAGAAGACGCTGTACATCCGGCGGGCCGGCCTGGCCGGAGCGATGGTCTGGTCGCTGGACGGCGACGACGACAACGCCACGTTGACCAAGACGATCGGCTTCGGGCTGGCGACCCGGTAGTCGTACCCCTGGGCCTGGTAACCCTGCCACCGGCCGCCGCCGACCGGTTCCCCGGCCGGCGGCGGCCCGGCAGGACCGGGCGGCGGGGCGCCACAGCACTCGACCGTGGTCGAGCGCGACGGCCCGATCAGCGCGCTCGCCGGTTGGCGCGCAGGGCGCCCAGTATGACGCCGGGCGTGGCCAGCGCACTCGGATGCTCACGCATGGAGACCACCTCGTTGAACCGCCGCGCGATCGCCACGTCCGTGACGGTCGCCGTGACGATCTGCCGGCTGACCCAGCTGGAGAACCGGTAGCCACGCGGGTAGGGACCCTCGACGTGCGGCAGCGCCAGGTCGGCGGAGGTCGACGTCGACCAGGCGGCGTCGACCACGACCTGCTGCAGGTCGAGGAAATGGCGAGCGGTCACGCCCAGATCCGGGCCTGACCGCAGGTACGCCGACAGGCAGGCCGCGTGCAGGGCCGCCGCCGTGATCCCCTGCCCGTAGACCGGATTGAACGACGCGACCGCGTCACCGACGCTGACCAGCCCGGCCGGAAAGCGCTTCAGCGCGTGGAAGTCCCGCCGCCGGCTGTCGGCGTGGCGGTAGGTCTGGACGTCGCCGAGCAGCTCGTTCCCGGCCAGTTCGCCGAACTCCGGCGGGAACTGGGCCCGCAGCCGGCGGACGAAATCCGCCGCGGTGCGCCCTGGGCGGTTGTCCCCGTAACCGGCCATCATGGCCATCCACCGGCCGTCCTCGACGGCGAAGAACGCGGCACCGGCCACGTCCGACGCCATTCTCGGCGTGTGCAGCGCCAGGACGACCGCGAACTCCGGGTTCGTCTCACGGCGTCGGAACAGGGCCGTCGCGTAGTTCAGGTGCACGGTCATCCGCCGCATGGCGGGCCGGTCCCAGCCGGCCTGCTCCAGCCACTCGGACAGCCTGCTCGACCGCCCCATGGCGTCCACCACGAAGTCACCGCGCTCGACGCCGGGCGCCCCACCGACGTCGCAGCGGACCCCGGTGGTCACGTCACCGTCGAACACGAGACCCGTGGCGCGGGCGGTGATCGTCTTGACGTTGGGCAGTCGAAGCACCTGCTGGCGGATCAGCCCTTCCAGCAGCGGCCGGCTGCCCGCCAGGCTGTCGGCGTCGTCCGGCACGACGACCTTCAGGCGGCCGTCGAGATAGTTCCGCCTGGCCGCGGGGGGCGCCTCGATCGCCCCCTGCGCCAGCGCCCGTTCGCGGAATCCGGGCAACATCTGCTCGAGCTGGAAGAGGCCGCCGGGCAACAGCGCGTGCAGTTGCGTCCCCTGTGGCACGCCCGGCCGCTCCCCGGCCACGTGCAGGTCGTCCCGGTCGATGATGACGACGCTCTCCGCGTGGTCGGACAACACCCGGGCGGCCAGCAACCCGGCGACACTGCCGCCGACCACGACGGCCTTGCCCATGATCGGAGACGCCTGGTCGGGTGGTCGCACCGCGTTCAGCGCGGCGAAGACCCGAGCCGGAGAGAGGGACATCGTGCTCTCCAAGGGGTACGAGGGGGTGCCTTCTCGCGTGCCTGCCAGCGACCGGCGCGCGGGCGCGGAACGGTCCGGTGAGCATGACGCCCGACGATCGTCGCACAAGCGCCGACCGCTGCCCGAAAACGTCCGCAAGGCGACAAAGTGCCGGGTCGGGGCGCGGATGGGCACGACCGCCGGGCCCGGCCGGCACGACAGCGTCAGCGTGATGCGCGCCCCGCAGCCGCCGGACGAGCGACCGGCAAATGCGGCGACGCGGCACCGGGCGGGGGCGCCCAGACTGTCGACATGGCAGCTGCCCGCCCCCGCACCAGCAGGATCCCGTGCCTGCCGATACAGGCCGGGGGGAGAACTCAGCCGCAGTTGCCCCAGCTGTACCGGCCAGCGCTCTGCCAGCTGGTGAAGTACAGGACCTCGCCGCTGTACATCACGCACTTGTCCCGCGCGGAGCGCTGGATCGCGGCGTAGTACTTGTAGTTTCCGGAGTCGTAGGCCCAGGATGCTCCCTCCACCCGGATGCCGGCGGAAACCCCGGTCGTCGAGCCGACGGCCACCCGCTTGAGGGTGGCGACACAGTTGTACGCGGTGGCGCTGTTGTACATCAGGTAGACGTCGCCCACCTTGGTGCCATCCGTCGCGTAGATCGACCGGTGGCCGTCACTGGCGTACGCCCATGAGCCACCGAAGTCGTTGTTGCACGCCTGCGCCGCGGTGAACGGATTCGTCGCGGCCTGCGCGGGCGACGCGAGCGTCACCGCCGCGACGGTCGCGGAGAGAATCGAGATTGCCAGTCGTCGCGCTGATCCGCGCACACGGTCCTCCACATGCTCCGGCGCGAAGATCGCGCACATGAGCGGCCATGATCCCACAGTGGAGGGTGGGCAAGATCAGCGGCGGCGCGGCGGCGGCTCCCGCTGCCCACTTCCTCCTGGCGGGTCGCCGGATTCTGGATGCATTCAAGAATAAACTGGAGCATACTACGCACCGTGGCCACGACCTCGGACTTCGAGCGCATGCTGCGCGAGGCCGGGCTCCGCGTGACCCGTCCACGGCTGGCGGTGCTGAGCGCGGTGCACGCGCATCCGCACGCCGACACCGTCTCGATCTTCGGCGCGGTGCGTCGGGAGCTTCCCGAGGTGTCCCACCAGGCCGTGTACGACGTGCTGCACGCGCTGACCACCGCGGGACTTCTCCGGCGGATCCAGCCCGCCGGCTCCGTGGCCCGCTACGAGTCCCGGGTCGGCGACAACCACCACCACGTCGTGTGCCGGTCGTGCGGTGCGATCGCCGACGTCGACTGCGCCGTCGGCGAGACCCCCTGCCTCAGCGCGTCCGACCCCCAGGGCTTTTCTATCGACGAGGCCGAGGTCACCTACTGGGGGTCCTGCCCCGGGTGTGCCCCGGCACCAGCATCCAGCTGACCGAACCAGCGAGTGACAGGAGAAGGATCGACGTGCCTGAACACGGCAGCGAGAGCGAGAACCCGGCTATCCCCTCCCCGACCCCGAAGCGGAGCCGGCCGAGGGGCAACCAGGACTGGTGGCCGAACCAGCTGAACCTGCAGGTTCTGCACCAGCACTCCCCCCGGGCCAACCCGATGGGCGAGGCCTACAACTACGCGGAGGAGTTCAAGAAGCTCGACGTCGACGCACTGAAGCGAGACATCTTCGAGGTGATGACGACGTCGCAGGACTGGTGGCCGGCCGACTACGGCCACTACGGCCCGCTCTTCATCCGGATGAGCTGGCACTCCGCCGGAACGTACCGCATCGAGGACGGCCGCGGCGGTGGCGGTGACGGCGCCCAGCGTTTCGCCCCGCTCAACAGCTGGCCCGACAACGCGAACCTCGACAAGGCACGCAGGCTGCTCTGGCCGGTCAAGCAGAAGTACGGGCGGAAGATCTCCTGGGCCGACCTCCTGGTCTTCGCCGGCAACTGTGCCCTGGAGTCGATGGGGTTCAAGACGTTCGGCTTCGGCTTCGGACGCGAGGACATCTGGGAGCCCGAGGAGATCTTCTGGGGGCCCGAGGACACCTGGCTCGGAGACGAGCGCTACAGCGGCGACAGGGAACTCGCCGGCCCGCTCGGCGCCGTCCAGATGGGGCTGATCTACGTGAACCCGGAGGGGCCCAACGGCACTCCGGATCCGCTGGCTGCCGCCCGGGACATCCGCGAGACCTTCCGCCGGATGGCGATGAACGACGAGGAGACGGTCGCGCTCATCGCCGGGGGGCACACGTTCGGCAAGACGCACGGCGCCGCCTCCGCCGAGTACGTCGGCCCCGAGCCCGAGGGCGCCCCGCTCGAGGCGCAGGGGCTCGGCTGGAAGAACAGCTTCGGCAGCGGCAAGGGCAGGGACACGATCACCAGCGGGCTGGAGGGCGCGTGGACGCCCACCCCGATCACCTGGGACAACAGCTTCTTCGAGACCCTCTTCGGGCACGAGTGGGAGGTCTGCGAGAGCCCTGCCGGCGCGAAGCAGTGGAAGCCGAAGGGCGGCGCCGCGGCGGACGCGGTGCCCGGCGCCCACGACCCCTCGGTCAGGTACGCCCCGATGATGGCGACGACGGATCTCGCGTTGCGCGTCGACCCGAGCTACGAGCAGATCTCGCGGCGCTTCCTGGAGAACCCGGACCAGTTCGCGGAGGCGTTCGCGAAGGCGTGGTACAAGCTCTTGCACCGCGACATGGGGCCCGTCTCGCGCTACCTCGGCCCGTGGGTCCCCGAGCCGCAGCTGTGGCAGGACCCGGTCCCGGCGGTCGACCACGCGCTGATCTCGCACGAGGACGTCGCCGCCCTCAAGGGCACGGTCCTCGCCTCGGGACTGTCCATCTCCCAGCTGATCCGGACGGCCTGGGCGTCCGCGGCGAGCTTCCGCGGCACGGACATGCGGGGCGGGGCCAACGGGGCGCGGATCCGGCTCGAGCCGCAGAAGAACTGGGAGGTCAACGAGCCGGCCGAGCTCGCCACGGTGCTGCGGACGCTGGAGCGGATCCAGCAGGAATTCAACGACGCACAGTCCGGCGGGAAGAAGGTCTCGCTCGCCGATCTGATCGTCCTCGGCGGGTGCGCGGCCGTCGAGCAGGCGGCCCGGAGCGCCGGGCATGAGGTCACGGTCCCGTTCGCACCGGGGCGCACGGACGCCACGCAGGAACAGACCGACGTGGAGTCGTTCGCCGTGCTCGAACCGAGGGCGGACGGGTTCCGCAACTACCTGCGGGCCGGGCAGAAGTTGTCGCCGGAGACCCTGCTGCTGGACCGGGCCAACCTGTTGACGCTGACCGCTCCCGAGATGACCGTCCTGCTCGGCGGCATGCGAGCTTTGAACGCGAACGCGGGACAGGCACCACACGGCGTCTTCACCGACCGGCCCGAGACGTTGACGAACGATTTCTTCCGGAACCTGCTCGACATCGGCACGGAGTGGAAGGCGTCCGCCACGACCGAGAACGTGTACGAGGGCCGGGACGTCGCCACGGGCGAGGTCAAGTGGACCGCCACCGCCGTCGACCTCGTCTTCGGCGCGAACTCCCAACTCCGGGCCATCGCCGAGGTCTACGCCAGTGCCGACGGCCAGGAGAAGTTCGTCCAGGACTTCGTCGCGGCCTGGGTCAAGGTCATGAACCTGGACCGGTTCGACCTCGCCTGAGGCGGCGGCGGGCCCCGGTCACGGCAGACGTGACCGGGGCCGGTCCGCCTGGGGACCGCCTGTCCGGTGCGGCCGTGATCAGTGTGTGGCCGGTGCCGGTGCGCCTGCCGAGGGGGCGGGTTGGAACAGCTCGATCAGGTTGCCGGCGGGGTCGTCGAGCAGGACTTGGCGTCCGCCGGGCCCGGCGACCACGTCGCTGCGGAACGACAGTCCTGTTCCGCGCAGTCGGTCGATCTCGGCATCGAGGTCGTCGACGACCAGGTGGATGCGGTTGCGTCCGGCGGTGGCGGCGTCGTCGGGGGTGGCGCGGGCGCCCGAGCTGGCCGGCCCGGACAGCAGCAGCCGCAGTGGGCCGCGCACCACGTCGGCGAAGGCGGGCGCGGCGCTGGTGTGCAGGGTGAAGCCGAGATGGGTGGTGTAGAAGTCGATGGCCGTCTGCACGTCATCGACGAGGTAGCGGACGCTGGCGTACTGGTCGGGTGCTGTCACGGCTGGATTCCCTTCAGGAACCGGTGGCGGTGAGGACGGGCAGCAGGTGCCTGATGCGGGTGTCGAGGTCGGCAGCGGTGTGCTGGAAGGCGGGGTAGCTGGTTTGGTCGGTGTCGCCGGCCGTGGCGAGGTCGGGGACGCTCCAGTGCACCCGCCGGGAAGGGTCCGGAAAGTCGGGGCAGGCCTCGCGGGCCTTGTCGCACAGGCTGATCACGTAGTCGAACCGGTGGCCGGTCATCGTGTCCACGTGCCGTGGGAGCTGGCCGGTGACGTCGATGCCGAACTGGTCGTGCAGCAGTCGTACGGCGTCGGGATGAAGGCGTGGCTTGGGCCGGGTGCCGGCGCTGGACACCTCGACGTGGCCGTCGGTGCGGTGGCGGAGCAGGGCCTCGGCGATCGGTGAGCGGGCGCTGTTGCCGGTGCACACGAACAGCACGCCGACGCGGAGCGGGCGCCCCAGGGGGATGCGTGGCGCGGGGCTTCGGCGCAGTGCCGGGTGCAGCGCGGCGCCGGTGTCGGCCATCGCCCTCGCGCAGCGGTCCAGATCCAGGTGGTAGTAGCTGTCGCGGCCGTCGAAGCTGCTGCGGGTGGCGGTGACCAGCCCGCCGGCACGCAGCAGCCGAAGGTGGTAGGAGACCAGGTTCTGCGGCTCACCCACCAGCGTCACCAACTCCCGGACCCGGTAGTCGCTGCTCGCGAGCTCGGTCAGCAGCCGCCATCGCAGCGGATGGGCGGCCAAGCGCACGAACGCCGGGGTGTCGTGATTCGACGACGCCATGCCAGCAGGATACATCAAACCGTTTTGATGAAATAGACGACTGGGGCGAGGGTGGCCCTGACTCCGATCCGGATCAGGGAGCGGGAAAGGAACCGTCGCCGAAGAGGATGCGGCTGGCCGCGGCCCGCCCGAACGGCGTGCGCAGCAGCGTGAACGCCGCTGCCGCGACGGCGGGGGTGCGCACCTGGGCCAGCCCCCGGCGCAGCATCAGCCTTCCCCGGAAGCGCGCGCGCAGCGCGGCGCCGTCGTAGCGGGTCAACGCCGCAGGGTGGCCGGCGCGCAGCGCCTCGTCGAGGACGGCGGCGGCGAGTTCGGACAGCCGCAGGCACGGATCGAGGCCGCCGGCGGTCAGCGGAGAGACCGCACCTGCCGCATCTCCGACCAGGAGCCCGTCAGCGCAGCTGATCCGGCGCAGCACCCCGCCGACCGGGATCGGGCCGCCGCGCCGCTCGACCTGCTCAGGACGGTCGACGCCGGGCAGGCCGGGCGCCGAGGCACGGAACCGCTCCAGAGCCTGCCGAAGACCGTCGGGGAAGCGGTTGGCGTAGCCGGCCACGCCGACGTGGGCATGCCGCCCGTCGTTGACGACCCACGCCAGGTAGCCGGGGGCGAGCGAGGGGTCGAGCACGCAGTGGAACGCCGGTGGCTCCACGCATCCGGGGACCCTGAAGACCTCCTCGGCACCGACCAGCAGGTGCTGGTTGCGGTCCAGGGCCAGGTCCCGGGCGACCCGCGAGCGGGCACCGTCGGCGCCGACGACGAACCGCGCCCGGACCTCGGTCGGCCCGTCCCGACCCGCGATCAGGAAGGAGTCGGCTCGCCGGCCGAGATAGCGGGTGCCCAACGCTGTCCGCACGCCGGCATCGGCCGCGGCGCGGGCCGCTGCCACATACAGCGCCGCCATGTCGGCCACCCGGTACTCGTCACGCGCACTGACCAGGGTCACCCGACGGCGCAGCCCCGGGGGGTAGAGGGCCACTCGCCGGATGGGCGGCCCGAGGCACCCGGGAGGCAGCGTGAAATCATCGAGCGTACGCCGAACGAAGATCCCCGTCGTGCGGATCGCGCCGGTGAGCGTGGGTCGCCGTTCGACCAGCAGCACGTCGTGGCCGCGCTGGGCGAGCAGCGTCGCCGTGTGCAGCCCGGCCAGCCCGGCCCCGACGACCAACACGTCTACGTTCATCAGCCTTCACCTGTCGGGAGTCGTGGACGGAACGTTGCCCGGAGCAGACGGCACCGGAGCCGGAGAGGGTCGCGCCGACCGACGGGACCGCCTCCTACCGGTTCGCGTCGTCGCGCGTCAGTCGCCACCAGCCGAGCAGGAGGACGCCGGCGGCCCAGCCGAGCAGGACCGTCACCGAGGACGCCGTCGTCATCCCCGGCACCTCCCCGAGCAGGAGGAACGCCGCGCCGGACCCGGGCAGGAGATCGGCGAGCGCGGACATCCACCGGTAGCCGAACTGCGGTAGCAACAGCGGCAGTACCAGCATCAGGAGGAACACCGCGACCAGGGCACCGGCGGCGTTGCGCAGCAGGAAGCCGAGCCCGGCAGCGAGGACGGTACCGGCCGCGAAGACGAAGGCGACGGTGGCGAGTGCCTCGAGGCCGTCGGCGAACGGCAGGCTGAGTCCCGGCCGGGCCGCGGCGAAGGCCGCCAGGGCGGACGCGAGCCCCAGCAGCACACCGAGGCCCGTTGCGGCCCCGGCCGCCACGACGGCGCGGGCGAGGTAGAGGACCGCCCGGCGTGACGTCCACTGCAGGGTCGGGACGATCCCGCCGGTGGCGTAGTCGGACGTGACCGCGGTCAGGGTGAGAGCGAGCAGGGCGAACTGCGCCGGCATGGCGCTGATCGTCGACACCGCCCAGGCGGAATCGCCTCGTGGGGGAACGGGATCCGCGGCGGCCTCGAAGCCGGCGATGGCACCGATCCCCACCATCGCCACGGCTGCCGCGGCCAGGAACCACCAGGTGGTCCTGACCGTCCACAGCCGGGTCCATTCGGCAGCGCAGGTACGGGCGAACAGGCGCACGGTGGAGACGTCCTCAGCCACCGCGTGCGGGGCAGGAGTGGTCAGCGGGGCGGTCACCGCTCTCCCTCCGGTGTCGCCCGGACACCCGTCGTCCGGTCGCCGTGGTACTCCACGTGGTTGCTGGTGAGCGCGAGGTACGCGTGCTCGAGGGAGTGCTGGACCTCGGACAGGTGGTGCAACGGGATGTGGCAGGAGTGGGCGACGTCGCCCACCTCCTCGGCGCTGCTGCCGTCGACCTGCAACTCGTGCGGGTCGACGCGCTGAACGGTGAGGCCGCGTTCCCGGAGCCGGGTGAGCAGGAGATCCGACTGCGTGCTGAGGACTCGAACCTGAACGTGCCCCAGTCCGCGCAGGATGTCCTCGGTCGTCGCGTCGGCGATCAGGCGGCCGCGACCGATGACGATCAGACGGTCGGCGGTCTGCTGCATCTCGCTCAACAGATGGCTGGAGACCAGCACGGTGCGCCCCTGGTCGGCGAGTTGGCGGAGCAGCCCGCGGATCCAGCGGATGCCGTCCAGGTCCAACCCGTTCATCGGCTCGTCGAACAGCAGCACCCGGGGGTCGCCGAGGAGCGCTGTGGCGATCCCGAGACGCTGGCGCATGCCGAGCGAGTAGCCCTTGATCCGGCGGCCGGCCGCGCGTCCGAGTCCGACCTGTTCGACCACCTCGGCTATCCGGCGCTCGGAGATGCCGTTCGTCCGAGCGGCCACCCGGAGGTGGTTGCGTCCGGTGCGGCCGGGGTGAACGGATCCGGGATCGAGCAGCGCGCCAACCTCCCGGAGCGGTTCGGTGAGCGTCTCGAACGTCCGACCGTTCACGAGGACCTTTCCGGAGGTGGGTCGGTCGAGGCCGAGCATCATCCGCATCGTCGTGGACTTCCCCGCTCCGTTCGGCCCGAGGAACCCGGTGACTCTCCCCGGCTCGACATCGAAGCTCAGGTCATCGACGGCCAGGACATCGCCGTAGCGCTTCGTGAGCCCACGGACCTCGATCATCGACGACCGCCGCTGGAGGCGTGCGGAACCGCCGCGCCGGTGGCGGCGACGTGTGCGGCAGGTGGTGGGACGCGGTGGTTCATTCGTCGACCCACTCGAGCAGGTCGCCGGGTTGGCAGTCGAGCACCCGGCACATGGCTTCCAGGGTGC
>NZ_JBSWCE010000024.1:0-132466 GCF_056780015.1 Micromonospora sp. R311 | reverse complement strand
AGGGCGTTGCGGGTCGCGGCGGGCCCGCAGTAGTAGAAGTTCGGCTGGGCCTCGTAGCGCACGCCCAGTTCCCGCTCGCCGTGCTTGCGGGCGGCCTCGGCCTGCACCGACGGCGAGGGCCGCTCGGCGGCGGCGGCGAAGGGAAGGGCGACGGCACCGCCGGTGACGGCGAGGCCGGCCACGGCCAGCGCGGTCTTCTGCAGGATGTCGGTACGCATGATGATCAGAACCTTTCGATCGGGGGACACGACACACGCCGTGAGGGGGTGCGGTGCGCCGTGGAAAGGAAGGTCGTTCCCGCGTGCCGGCGCCGGGAGGGCGGCGCGGGTATGCCATGTTCAACCACCCGGCCCGGCCGGCGATTCCGCGACCAGGGTGGGCCCGACCACGGGACGCCCGCCGCTCAACCGGGACGGTCGGACACGACCGGGACGCGACGAAGCGGACATCTGGTCGATGACCGGGCGTCCGGGCGGAGACGCCGCCGCGCAGGGCAGGGGCGTAGCGGGCACGCTGTCGAGCTGATGTCGTAAACGACTCAGCCGCTCCTACCCGTCCAGCGCCTTGCCGGGAGCGTGGCGCCCGGGGACCGACGACGAGAGCGCGACGCCACAGGACCCGAGGGGTCGTCCCGGCACGAGCGCGGCCGGGCCCGCGGACCGGGTGCTCCTGTGGGCCGGCGCCGGCCAGGACCCGGGCAGCCGGCCCGGCGGAGGGGTGGTCAGGCGGACGGGGCGGCCGCGGGATCCTCCTCGGGGCCGCGCTGGGCCGGGATCGCCGGTGCCGAGCCCGCGGGGACCGGAGCCTCCGCCGGCCAGGGCACCTCGGGCGAGCGGTGGAAGGCGATGCCGGCGGCGGCCCAGCGCGGACCGTGCCCGGCCAGCCGATCGCGGAACCGGTCCCAGTCGTGCGTGTCGCGCGGGGACCAGCCCAGTTCGGCGAGGGCGGGCAGCCGGGGGAAGAGCATGAACTCGATCTCCGCCCGGGAGGTGACCGACTCGGTCCAGAGCGGCGCCTCGACGCCCAGCACCGCCGACTCCGGCACGCCCGTCACGTGCGTCGCCGGCTCCCACTCGTACGCCCGCCGCACGTCGATGAGGCCGGCCCAGTCGTGCCCGATCGGGGTGTCCACGGCGTACTTCATGTCCAGGTAGGCGTGGTTGCCGGGGGAGAGGATGAGCCGGGCGCCGCGGCCCACCGCCTCGGCCGTCGCCGGGTCGTCGCGGTCGGTGCCCCACCAGTGGAGCACCCGGCCGTCGGCGTGCCCGGCCGGGGCGATCTGGTGCCAGCCGACGAGGCTCTTGCCGAGGCCGGCGACGATCTGCTGCACCCGCTCGACGAAGCCGGTGTACGCCTCCCCCTTCACCTTGAACGCCTCGTCGCCGCCGATGTGCAGCCACGGACCGGGGGTGAGCGCGGCGACCTCGGCCAGCACGTCGGCGACGAAGTCGTACGTCCGCTCGTTGGCCGGGTCGACGTAGCTGAAGCCGACCTCGGTGCCGGTGTACGGCGTGGGAATCATCCCCGTCGGCGCCAGCTCCGGATACGCGACCAGCGCGGCGTTGGTGTGCCCGGGCAGGTCGATCTCCGGCACCACGGTGATGTGCCGCTCGGCCGCGTAGCCGACGATCCGCCGGTAGTCGGCCCGGGTGTAGTACCCGCCGGGGCCGTCGCCGACCTCGCCGATCCCGCCCACGGCGGCCAGCCGCGGCCACGACTCGACCGCGATCCGCCAGCCCTGGTCGTCGGTGAGGTGCAGGTGCAGGTGGTTGAGCTTGTACCGGGACAGGTGGTCGACCACCCGCAGCACGTCCGCCACGGGGAAGAAGTGCCGGGCCACGTCGAGCATCGCGCCCCGGTACGCGAAGCGCGGCCGGTCGGTGATCGAACCGCCGGGCAGCGCCCAGCGCTCGGCGACCGGGGTGCGGCTCTCGACCGCCGGAGGCAGCAGCTGGCGCAGGGTCTGCACGCCGTGCAGCAGCCCGGCCGGCCCGGCCGCGGCGATCCGCACCCCGGCCCGGGCCACGTCCAGGTGGTAGCCCTCCGGCCCGAGCGTGTCGTCGTCGACCAGCACCAGCGCGATGCCGCCGGCCGGCTCCGGGTGGGCGGAGTCGGTGACCGGCAGCGCGTAACCGGTGGCCGGGCGCAGCAGCGCGGCGAGCTGCTCGGCGACGGCCAGCGCCGCCGGGTCGGCGCTGACCCGGATCACCGCGTCGGGGGTGAGCACGTGATCGGCGTCGGGGTCGGGGCGGACCTGCTCGGGGGCCGGCACCACGTCGCCGAGGCGCGCCGGGGCCGGCGGGGCGAGCAGGTCGCCGGCGGTACGGGCGGCGGTGCGCGCCAGGTCGGCGGCGGCCGGCTCGCGCAGCGGCAGCCGGTCCTGGTCGGCGGCGGCCGGCTCGCGCAGCGGCCCGTCCTGGTCGGCGGCGGAGGGGAGGGTGGACACGGCGGCGGCTCCCGGGGGTGTATTTGCGGCGGTTATGGCAAAGGTGAAGTTCACCGAAACGCGTGTCATCAAGGGTACGAGGGAGGCCGGAATTGCGTGATCGTGCTCATGGAAGCGTTCCCAGAAACCGGCACGAACGCGGATAGTCGTGATGGCTGTGCCTATTGTCACCGAACGGTCCCAGCCCACCCGATGTTCGCTTAACCTTCGCCCACCGGCCGGCGCGGCACCGGGATTACCGGTGCCCGGCCTCGGGGTATGGGAGCAACTGAACCTTCGTTAAGTGTCGGACCGGCGCGCGTGGGAGGCTCTGGTGGCAGCGCAAGAGACGGCGGAACACAAGTACGTCTACGACTTCGCCGAGGGCAACAAGGGCATGAAGGACCTGCTCGGCGGCAAGGGGGCCAACCTGGCCGAGATGACCAACCTCGGCCTGCCCGTCCCACCCGGTTTCACCATCACCACCGAAGCGTGCAAGGCCTACCTGGCCACCGGATCGGAGCCGGCCGGGCTGGCCGACGAGATCGCCGCCCACCTGGAGTCGCTGGAGCGGGAGATGGGCCGGCGGCTCGGCGACCCGGAGGACCCGCTGCTGGTCTCCGTCCGCTCCGGCGCCAAGTTCTCCATGCCCGGCATGATGGAGACCGTCCTCAACGTCGGTCTCAACGACCGGAGCGTGGTGGGCCTCTCCGCCCAGGCCGGCGGCAACGACAGGTTCGCGTGGGACTCCTACCGTCGCCTGATCCAGATGTTCGGCAAGACCGTCTGCGACGTGCCGGGCGAGGAGTTCGAGCACGCGCTCGACGACGCCAAGCGCGCCAAGGGCGCCACCAACGACCTGGACCTGGACGCGGACGACCTGCGCGGCCTGGTCGACGCGTACAAGAAGATCTTCACCAAGCACACCGGGCGGGAGTTCCCGCAGGAGCCGCGCGAGCAGCTCGACCTGGCCATCCGCGCGGTCTTCGAATCCTGGAACGCCGAGCGGGCGGTGCTCTACCGCCGGCAGGAGCGGATCCCCGCCGACCTGGGCACCGCGGTCAACGTGGTGTCGATGGTCTTCGGCAACCTCGGCCCCGACTCCGGCACCGGCGTCGCCTTCACCCGGGACCCGGCCAGCGGCGCGCAGGGCATCTACGGCGACTATCTGGCCAACGCCCAGGGCGAGGACGTGGTCGCCGGTATCCGCAACACCGTGCCGTTGCAGGAGCTGGAGCGGATCGACAAGAAGTCCTACGACGAGCTGCTCGACTACATGGCCCGGCTGGAGGAGCACTACAAGGACCTCTGTGACATCGAGTTCACCATCGAGCGCGGCAAGCTCTGGATGTTGCAGACGCGGGTCGGCAAGCGCACCGCCGCGGCGGCCTTCGTCATCGCCGGGCAGCTGGTCGACGAGGGCCTGATCGACCTGGACGAGGCGCTGCACCGGGTCAACGGCGCGCAGCTGGCCCAGCTGATGTTCCCGCGCTTCCAGCTCGACCACGAGTTCCAGCCGGTCGCCAAGGGTATCGGCGCGTCACCGGGCGCGGCGGTGGGCAAGGTGGTCTTCACCTCCGCCCGCGCGGTCGAGCTGGCCGCCCAGGGCGAGGACGTGATCCTGGTCCGCCGGGAGACCAACCCGGACGACCTGAACGGCATGATCGCCGCGAAGGGCATCCTCACCTCGCGGGGCGGCAAGACCAGCCACGCCGCGGTGGTGGCCCGGGGGATGGGCAAGACCTGCGTCTCCGGCGCCGACGAGCTGGACATCGACATCCCCCAGCGGCGGTTCACCGTCGCCGGGCGGACGGTCAGCGAGGGCGACGTCGTCTCCATCGACGGCACCACCGGCAAGGTCTACCTCGGCGAGGTGCCGGTCATGCCCTCCGAGGTGGTGCAGTACTTCGAGGGCAGCCTCGACCCGGAGCACATCGACAACGCGCTGGTCCGGGCCGTACACCGGATCATGACGCACGCGGACGGCAAGCGGCGGCTGGCCGTCCGCACGAACGCCGACACCGGCGCGGACGCGGCCCGGGCCCGGCGGTTCGGCGCCCAGGGCATCGGCCTCTGCCGCACCGAGCACATGTTCCTCGGCGACCGGCGCGAACTGGTCGAGCGGCTGATCCTGGCCCGCGACGAGACCGAGCGGGACGAGGCGCTCGCCGCCCTGCTCCCGTTGCAGCGGGCCGACTTCATGGAGATCTTCCGGGAGATGGACGGGCTGCCGGTCACCGTCCGGCTGATCGACCCGCCGCTGCACGAGTTCCTGCCGCCGCTGGAGCAGCTCGCGGTCAACGTCGCGGTCGCCCAGGAGCGTGGCGAGGACGTGGCCAAGGAGGAGGCGCTGCTCGCCGCCGTCCGGCGGATGCACGAGGAGAACCCGATGCTGGGTCTGCGTGGCGTACGCCTCGGCCTGGTCATCCCCGGCCTCTTCGCCATGCAGGTCCGGGCCATCGCGGAGGCGGCGGTCGCGGTCACCCGCGACGGCGCGGCGGCCAAGCCGGAGATCATGGTGCCGCTGGTCGGCGCGGTGCAGGAGCTGGAGACGGTCCGCGCCGAGGCCGAGAAGATCATCGCCGAGGTGGTCGGGGACAGCGGCGTCGAGGTGCTGATCGGCACGATGATCGAGGTGCCCCGGGCGGCGCTGACCGCCGGGCAGATCGCCGAGGCAGCCGAGTTCTTCTCCTTCGGCACCAACGACCTGACCCAGATGGCGTGGGGTTTCTCCCGGGACGACGTCGAGGGCGCGTTCTTCTGGCGCTACCTGGAGCTGGGCATCTTCGGCATCTCGCCGTTCGAGTCGATCGACCGGGAGGGCGTGGGCCGGCTGGTCCGGATCGCCGCCGAGGAGGGCCGGGCGGCGCGCCCGGGGCTGAAGCTCGGCGTCTGCGGCGAGCACGGCGGCGACCCCGAGTCGGTGCACTTCTTCCACGAGGTCGGGCTGGACTACGTCTCCTGCTCGCCGTTCCGGGTGCCGGTCGCCCGGCTGGAGGCCGGCCGGGCCGTGGTCGAGACGACCGGCTCCGACAGCCGCTGACCCCCGATTCGTACGCCTCCGGCGGCGGGCCCGGTTTCCGGGCCCGCCGCCGGCCGGGTTTCGGAGCCCGTCGGCGCCACCGGCGCCCCGGCGGGGCGATCCCCGCCGGACCAGGGGTCAGACGGGTGGCCGGCGCCAGGTGGCGTGCGGGTGCCGGGTGGGCAGGGTGGCCATCGGGGTGCGCGTGGCGAGCGGGCCGTGCGTGGCCGGCAGCGCGGTGGCGCCGACCGGGCCGCGCCGGCCGTCCAGCGCGGAACCGGCCCGGCGGGCGACCGCCCGGGCGTCGGCGTGCAGCGCCTCCAGGTCGGCGGCGGCCCCGGCGATCAGGGTGAGCAGCGCGCTGTGCCCGGCCGGGTAGGTCACCACGCAGCCGGCCGAGGTGCGCACCACGGACTCGCGGAACTCGCCCTGGCGCACCGTGTCGGCCACCCGGTGGCCGAGGCCGAAGCTGGCCGCCGCGAGGGCCGCGAGATGGGTGGCGTCCGTCGTGGGCAGGTCGCTGGAGATGAGCAGGCCGTCGGTGCCCGCCAGCACCGTGCCGGCGACCTCCGGGCGGCGGCGGCGCAGCCCCCGCAACTCCGTTCCCACCGTGTCCTCGTCCACGCGCGTCTCTCTCCCACCGTCGGGTCACCGGTCAGTCGTCACGTTCCGCATCCGAGACGCTACCGGTGGACAATGCCGTCCCGCGATCCCGTGACCGTCGGCGATCGGCCGACAACTCTCGTCTGATCGGGGGTTGTGGGCGTCCGTACGGCACGTCGCCGGCGCGCCGTGGCGGCCGTCCGGGCGTACCCTGATCGACATGAGCAGCGCCTGGGAGAGCCTGACCGTCGATGCCCGGGATCCGGCCCGTCTCGCCCGTTGGTGGGCCGAGGCGCTGGGCTACCAGGTGGTCACCGAGAAGCCGGACGAGGTGGAGATCCGCCAGTCCGCCGACCGGCTGCCCGGCATCGTGTTCGTGCCGGTGCCCGACGGCAAGGAGGGCAAGAACCGGCTGCACATCGACCTGCGCCCCAGCGACCAGGAGGCCGAGGTCGAGCGGCTGGTGGACATGGGCGCCCGGCACGTGGACGTGGGGCAGGGCGACGTCGGGTGGACCGTGCTCGCCGACCCGGAGGGCAACGAGTTCTGCGTGCTGCGGCAGCGTGACTAGGCCGGTGGCCGGTTGAGTGGCCAGCCCGGGGCCGGCCGGTCCGGTGTGGACGATCCGCCCGACGCCCGGCGCCGGGTCGAGGAGCCGCCGAAGGACTCGGCCTACGGCCGGTCGCCGTACGAGCGGGACCGGGCCCGGGTGCTGCACTCGGCGGCGTTCCGGCGGCTCGCCGCGAAGACCCAGGTGCACACGGCCGGCACCGACGACTTCCTGCGTACCCGGCTCACCCACTCGCTGGAGGTCGCCCAGATCGCCCGCGAGATGGGCGCCCGGCTGGGCTGCGACCCGGATGTGGTGGACACCGCCGGGCTGGCCCACGACCTCGGCCACCCGCCGTTCGGGCACAACGGCGAGGCCGCGCTGGACCAGCTCGCCGCGGCCTGCGGGGGCTTCGAGGGCAACGCGCAGACGCTGCGCGTGCTGACCCGGCTGGAGGCCAAGGTGCTGGCGCCGGACGGCTCCTCCGCCGGGCTCAACCTGACCCGGGCGTCGCTCGACGCGGTCGCCAAGTATCCCTGGCCGCGCCGTCCCGGTCAGCGCAAGTTCGGGGTGTACGCCGACGACCTGCCGGTCTTCGGCTGGCTGCGCGCGGGCGGCCCGGGCGACGACCGGCGCTGCCTGGAGGCCCAGGTGATGGACTGGGCCGACGACGTGGCCTACTCCGTGCACGACGTGGAGGACGGCATCCACGGCGGCTACCTCACGCTGCGCCCGCTGCTGACCGACCCCGACGAGCGGGCCGCCCTCTGCGCCGACGTCGCCGCCACCTACTCCGGCGAGTCCCCGGCCGACCTCGGGGAGGTGCTGGTCGACCTGCTCGCCGACCCGGTGCTCGCCCCGCTCGCCGGATACGACGGCAGCCACCGGGCACAGGCCGCGCTGAAGGCCACCACCAGCGTGCTGACCGGCCGCTTCGTCTCCGCAGCGGTGGCCGCCACCGAGCGGCGGTTCGGCGCCGGCCCGCACCGGCGGTACGCCGCCGACCTGGTGGTGCCGCGGTCGATCCGGGCCCGGTGCGCGCTGCTCAAGGGCATCGCGCTGCGGTACGTGATGCGACGGCCGGGCGCGCGGAGCCGGTACGAGCAGCAGCGGGAGATCATCGGCGATCTGGTCGCCGTGCTGGCCGACCGGGCGCCGGACGCGCTCGACCCGGTCTTCGCGCCGCTCTGGCGGGCCGCCCCGGACGACGCCGGCCGGCTGCGGGCGGTGGTCGACCAGGTGGCCTCGCTCACCGACCCGGCGGCCGTCGCCTGGCACACGCGGCTGGTGGGTGGTGGTGCCCCGGTCGGGGGCGTCATCAACTTAGGCTAACCTAACTGGTATGACGGAGCGCGCCAAGAAGGTCACGACCGCCCGGGTGCTGCGCACCGGGCGGCCCACCCCGCACCTGATCCGGCTGGTGCTCGGCGGCGAGGAGCTGGCCGGCCTGCCGGTGGGCGAGTTCACCGACCACTACATCAAGATCCTGTTCCCGGTGCCCGGGGTCGACCACCCGGACCCGGTGGACCTGGCCGCGATCCGTCGTGACCTGCCCCGCGAGCAGTGGCCCCGGCTGCGCGCGTACACGGTGCGGGCCTGGGACCCGCTGGCCGGGGAACTGACCGTCGACGTGGTGCACCACGGCGACGAGGGGCTGGCGGGCCCGTGGGCGGCCGCGCTGCGCCCCGGCGACCCGGTGCGCTTCGTCGGCCCCGGCGGGGCGTACGCACCGAGCCCGGACGCCGACTGGCACCTGCTGGTCGGCGACGAGAGCGCGCTGCCGGCGATCGCCGCCGCGCTGGAGCGGCTGCCCGTCGGCGCCCCGGCCGTCGCGTTGGTCGAGATCGCCGATCCGGCCGAGGAGCAGCGGCTGCTCAGCCCCGGCGCGGTGCGGCTGAGCTGGCTGCACCGCGGCGACCGGCCGGTCGGCGAGGCGCTGGTGGCCGCGGTCCGCGCGCTGGAGTTCCCGCCCGGCGACGTGCACGCCTTCGTGCACGGCGAGGCGACCTGGGTCAGGGAGCTGCGCCGGCTGCTCCGCCTCGAGCGCGGCGTGCCCCGGGGCCGGCTCTCCATCTCCGGCTACTGGCGCCGCGGCATGGACGACGAGGCGTGGCGCTCCACCAAGCCCGACTGGAACCGCCAGGTCGAGGCCGAGGAGTCCAGCGCCGTCACCGCCTGACGGCGCCCCACGTGACGCCGCCCCGCGCGGGCCGCGGTCCTGCTCCGGACGGCTGACTTTCGCGCGATCCGCGCCGGCCGACCTCGTCGCCCGAGCAGGATCGGGCGGGGGTGCAGATGTCCGAGCAGCAGGAACTGCCGGCTCGGCGGGGAGCCGTCGACCCGGTGGTGCTGGCGCTCAGCGTGGCGGGCGTGCTGGCCGTGGTGGCCTGGGGCACGCTGTCGAGGCGATCCCTGGCCAGCTTCGGTGACTCGGGCCTGGCCTGGGCGATCGACACCTTCGGCTGGTTCTTCGTCGTCGCGGCCGACGCCTTCCTGGTGCTGGCGCTCGTGATCGCGGCGACCCGGTTCGGCCGGATCCGGCTCGGCGCCGACCAGGACGAGGCCGAATTCAGCACGCTGGCCTGGGTCGCGATGATGTTCAGCGCCGGGATGGGGATCGGCCTGGTCTTCTTCGCCGTCGCCGAGCCCATCCAGCACTACGCGACGCCCCCGCCGGCCACCGGCGTCGCACCGCAGACCGGTGCGGCCGGCGCGACGGCGATGCAGTACACCCTCTTCCACTGGACGTTGCATCCCTGGGGCATCTACGCGGTGGTGGCGCTCGCGCTCGCGTACTCGACCTTTCGGAAGGGGCGGGAGAACCGGATCTCCGCGGCGTTCCGTCCGTTGCTCGGCGACCGGGCCGACGGGGCGGCCGGCCGGGTGATCGACCTGCTGGCGGTCTTCGCCACCGTATTCGGCTCGGCGACCAGCCTCGGCCTCGGCGCGCTCCAGGTCGCCGCCGGCCTCGACCTGGTGGCGAACATCCCGGACACGACCGCGGTGGAGCTGGTCGTGATCGGCGCGCTCACGCTGGCCTTCGCGATCTCCGCCTTCTCCGGGCTGCACAAGGGCATCAAGTGGCTCTCCACCACCAACGTGCTGCTGGCCGTGCTGCTGATGCTCTTCGTCTTCGCGGTCGGGCCGACCATCTACACGCTGGAGGTGCTGCCGGCCTCGATCGGCGACTACCTGAGCAACCTGGTGTTCATGTCGACCCGCACCGGCGCCTTCTCCGACCCGTCCTGGCTCGGCTCCTGGACGATCTTCTACTGGGCGTGGTGGATCTCCTGGGCGCCCTTCGTGGGCACCTTCATCGCCCGCATCTCCAAGGGCCGGACGGTCCGGCAGTTCCTCGTCGGGGTGTTGCTGGTGCCGAGCGGAGCCAGCGCGCTCTGGTTCGCGGTGATGGGCGGCAGCGCGTTGCGGGCACAGGCCACCGGCGCGCGGGACCTGGTCGCGGACGTCGGGGCGGGCACCGAGCAGGCTCTCTTCGGCCTGCTGGACGCCCTGCCGTTGGCGACGCTGACCAGCGTCCTGGCCATGGTGCTGATCGCGCTGTACTTCGTCACCAGCGCTGACTCGGCGTCGCTGGTGCTCGGCTCGCTGACCTCCCGAGGTGCGCTGCGGCCGCACCGGGTGCTGGTGGTCACCTGGGGGGTGCTGATCGGCGCCACCGCCGCGGTGCTGCTGCTGGCCGGCGGGCTGGACGCCCTGCAACAGGCGACCATCCTGGTCGCGCTGCCGTTCGTGGTGGTCATGCTCGGCCTCGCGGTGGCGCTGGTCCGGGACATGTCCCGGGATCCGGCGATCAACCCGCCGCCCCGGGTGCGCCGCTACGGCCTGGCCGCCGCGGTGCGCGCCGCCCGGTCGTACCAGGAGGAGGACCCGCCGCCGGTACGGCGCTACCTGCGCCGCCGCCCCCGCTGACCCGGCCCGCGGCCGGCACCCGGCCCCGGCGGTGGCGGTGGCCGCCACACCGGGTGTCCCCCGGCGGCGGGCCGTCGGTCCGGCAGGGCAGGATGTACGCCGAGGGGGTGGCGGACATGGCTGGGCGGATCCGGGACGAGGACATCGCGCTGGTCCGGGAGCGCACCTCGATCGCGGACGTGATCTCCGAGACGGTCACCCTGAAGTCGGCCGGCGGTGGCAACCTCAAGGGCCTCTGCCCCTTCCACGACGAGAAGAGCCCCTCGTTCAACGTCTCGCCGGCCCGTAACGTCTGGTACTGCTTCGGCTGCGGCGCCGGCGGCGACGCCATCAAGTTCCTGATGGACGCCGAGCACCTGAGCTTCGTCGAGGCGGTCGAGCGGCTCGCCGCCCGCGCCGGCATCCAGCTGCGCTACGTCGAGACCGACTCGGCCGCGCCGCGGGCCGCCCGCCCGCAGCACGGGCAGAAGCAGCGCCTGGTCGCCGCGCACGCCGCCGCCGTCGAGTTCTACCGGGCCCAGCTCGGCACCGCCGGGGCCCGGCCGGCCCGGGAGTTCCTCGCCCGCCGCGGCTTCGACAAGGCCGCCGCCGAGCGGTACGGGTGCGGGTTCGCCCCCGACGCCTGGGACCTGCTCACCAAACACCTGCGCCAGCAGGGCTTCAGCCACGACGAGCTGGTCACCGCCGGGCTGTCCCGGCCGTCGCGCTCCGGCTCGCTGATCGACCGGTTCCGTCGCCGGCTGCTCTGGCCGATCCGGGACCTCACCGGCGACGTGATCGGCTTCGGCGCCCGCAAGCTTTTCGACGACGACGACGGCCCGAAGTACCTGAACACCCCCGAGACGCCGATCTACAAGAAGTCGCACGTCCTCTACGGCATCGACCAGGCCAAGCGGGAGATCGCCAAGCAGGGCAAGGTGGTCGTCGTCGAGGGTTACACCGACGTGATGGCCTGCCACCTGGCCGGGGTGCCCACCGCCGTGGCGACCTGCGGCACCGCGTTCGGTGCCGACCACATCGGGGTGCTGCGTCGGCTGCTGCTGGACACCGACGCGGTGGCCGGCGAGATCATCTTCACCTTCGACGGGGACGCGGCCGGGCAGAAGGCGGCACTGCGGGCGTTCGAGGACGACCAGCGCTTCGTCGGCCGTACCTTCATCGCGGTCAGCCCCGACAACATGGACCCGTGCGAGCTGCGGCTCGCCAAGGGCGACCTGGCGGTGCGCGACCTGGTCGCCCGCCGCGAGCCGCTGGTCGACTTCGCGCTGCGCCACGTGATCAACCGGTACGACCTGGACACCGTCGACGGCCGGGTGGAGGCGATGCGCCGGGCCGCCCCGCTCGTCGCCAAGATCAAGGACCGGGAGAAGCGCCCGGAGTACGTCCGCAAGCTCGCCGGCGACCTCGGCATGGAGATCGAGCCGGTACAGCGGGCCGTGCTGGCCGCCGCCAGCCAACCCGGCCGGGGTGCCGCGCCCGCGCCGTCCCGACCCGCCCGGCCCGAGCCGAGCGTGGACAGCCCGCAGTCGATGGTGGAGCGCGAGGCGCTCAAGCTCGCCCTCCAGGAGCCGGTGCTGGCCGGGCCGATGTTCGACGCGGTCGAGGCGGCGGAGTACCGGCACCCGGTGCACGCGGCGGTCCGCGCCGCCGTGGCGGCGGCCGGCGGGGCCGCGGCCGCCACCGGCGGCGCGGTCTGGATCGAGTCGGTCCGCGACGCCTGCGAGGACCTCGCCGCCCAGGCGCTCGTCGGCGAGCTGGCGGTGGAGCCGCTGCGGATCGACGGCGAGCCGGATCCGCGTTACGTCTCGGTCACCATGGCCCGGTTGCAGTGGGGGTCGGTGACCGCCCGGATCAGGGAGCTGAAGTCGCGGATCCAGCGGATCAACCCGGTCAACAACAAGGACGAGTACTTCGCGCTCTTCGGCGAGCTGCTCTCGCTGGAGCAGCACGCCCGGGCGCTGCGCGAGCAGGCCGCGGGAGGGCTGTGATGGGACTGTTCAACCGCAAGCCGAAGCTGCCGGCCGCCGCCCGCCCGCCGCTGGCCGCCGACGAGCGGGTGCTGGCCTGGGCCGCCGCCGGCAACGGCGAGGGCGACGGGGTGGTGGTGGCCAGCAACCTCGGGCTCTGGCTGCCCGGCCGGGGGCACCGGCTGGGCTGGCACGACATCCTCAAGGCGGTCTGGTCCGGCCGCGAGCTGACTGTCACGCCGGCCGAGCGGGTCGCCGAGCGCGACGGCTACCTGGTGGTCGCCGACTGCCCGGCCGAGACCTACCTGCTGCTCGATCCGGGGGAGCTGCCGCACCAGGTGCGCGCCCGGGTGACCCGTTCGGTGGCGTACACCCAGCACCACCCGGTGCCCGGCGGCGCCGGCCGGGTCGCCGCCCGCCGGGTGCCCGGGGTGGACGGCCTGACCTGGACGGTCCGGTTCGATCCCGGCACCCCGGTCGACGACGACGCGGTGCTCGCCGAGACCGACCGGCTGGTCGCCGCCGCCCGCGCCGCCGCCGCGCCCACCGACGGCTGACCGGGCCGGGGCGTCCGCCGCACCGGGCCCGGGCGGGTGCCGCACCGGGCCCGGCGACCGGGGTCAGCGGGCCCCGAGGTCCCGCAGCGCCTTGTCCGCGCCGCGGTGCAGCGGCACGGGGTCGGTCCGGCGGGCGGTCTCCAGGCTGATGCCCTTCGCCGCCGGGTTCGCCTGGGCCAGCGCGTCCTTGCGCTCGAACACCGTCCTGGTGATGGCGCAGGCGACGTTCGCGTCCAGGTCCTTGCGGACCAGCAGCACGTTCGGCACCACGATGGTCGGCGTGTCCGCCGCCGTCCGGTACACGTCCTTGCCGATCGTGCCGGCCTGGTAGGCGGGGTTCAACTCGGCCATCTTCGGCAGCAGCGGCGTGATGTCGAGGAACCTCACCTGGTCGCCGGCGGTGGTGAACAGGTCGGTCAACCCTCCGGTGGGCACCCCGCCGGACCAGAAGAAGCCGTCGATGGTGCCGTCCTTGACGCCCTGCACGGTCTTGGCGAGGTCGAGCCGCTGCGCCTGGACGTCCTTGGCCGGGTCCAGGCCGGCGGCGGTGAGCAGCCGGTTGGCGATCACCTCGGTGCCGGACTTGGGGGAGCCGGTGGAGATCCGCTTGCCCCGCATGTCCGCCACCGAGGCGATGCCGGCGTCGGCCCGCACCACCACCTGGGTGTAGTTGTCGTAGATCCGGGCGAGCGCCTCGACCGGCTGCGGGGCGGTGAAGTTCTCCTTGCCCTGCACCGCGTTGACCGCGGTGTCGAAGAGCGAGAAGGCGACGTCGTACTGGCCGGCGACCAGCTGCTCGATGTTCTGCACGGACGCGCCGGTCTCGGCGGCGGTGCCGGTCAGCTTCCCGCCGGTGGACCCGGAGAGCTGCCCGGCGAGGGCGTTGCCGACCACGTAGTAGACGCCGGTCGCGTTCCCGGTCGCGATGCCGACCCGGGTGTCCGCGGTCACCTCGCAGGTGACCTCGCTGGCGGTGTCGTCCTTCGCCGCGCCGCCCTGCCGGCCGCCGCAGCCCGCGACACCCGCCGCGGTGAGGGCGAGCACGCTCACGCCCGCCACCAACCGAACCCTGTTCCCGCTCACTGTCATACCTCCCTGACCTCCGGTGTTCCGGCGCGCGGCCCAGCGGCCCGGCCGGCGGTTCCGCGTCGTACCAGCACGCCCGTGGCCGCCACGGCGGCCAGCGCGACGCCGACCGCCACCGGCACGGGTTCGAGCCAGAGCAGGGTCACCCCGGCCACCGCGCCGAGGACGCGCTCCGGGACGCCGGCCGGGCCGACGCCGGGCAGCCAGCCGCCCGCCGCGACGGCCAGCACGGCGACGCTGAGCGCGACGACCACGCCGGCGACCGCGATCCGCCGCGCGCCGCCGATGCCGAGCAGCCCGAGCCCGGCCGGGGTGAGCACGAAGGCGATCGGCGTCAGGTAGGCCGGCAGCGCGTAGCGCAGGGTCTGCCACATGGTCGGCACCAGCCGGCCCCCGGTGACCGCGGCGGCCGCGACGGCCGCGAGCGCGGTCGGCGGGGAGACCTCGGACAGCACCGCGAAGTAGAAGACGAACATCGCCACGGCCGGGGTCGCCACGCCGAGGTCGAGCAGCGCCGGTCCGATGATCACCCAGCCGATCACGAACGAGGCGGTGACCGGCACGGCCAGGCCGAGCAGGCTGAGCGCGACGGCGGCGAGCACCGCGGTCAGCGCCAGCACCAGGGTCGGGTCCGAGGCGACCACCTGCGCGCCGCTCACCAGCAGCGCCGCCGCCTGCGGCCCGAGGCCGGTTTTGGTGGTGGTCGCGGTGATGATGCCGGCGGCGGCGCAGACCGCGGTCACCGCGAGCACCCCGCGTACGCCACCGACGAGGGCGGCGCCGAGCCGGGCCGGGGTGAGCCGGTGGGCACGGTCCAGGAAGGACAGCGCGGCGGCCAGGACGGTGGCCAGCACCACCGCCCGGGTGGCGGAGACGCCGACGGCGAGCAGCACGACGATGGCCACCAGCGAGGCGAAGTGGTAGCCGAACCGGCCGAGCAACCGCCACGGCGAGGCCGCGTCGATCCGCACCGGACGGACCCCGGAGCGGCGGGCGTCGATCTCCACGGCCAGCAGGATGCCGAGGTAGTACAGGACGGTCGGCACGGTCGCCCAGCCGAGCACCTGCAGGTACGACACGCCGAGGTACTCGGCGATGATGAACGCCGCCGCGCCCAGCGTCGGCGGCGAGAGGATGGCGCCCACCCCGGCCGCCGCGAGCATGCCGCCGGCCCGCTCCGGCGGGTAGCCGGCCCGCCGCAGGATCGGCCAGGTCACCGCGCCGATGCTCACCGTGGTCGCGGCCCCGGAGCCGGAGACGGTGCCGAGCAGGAAGCCGGAGGCGACCGCCGTCCGCCCGGCGGCCGTCCGCGACCGGCGGAACGCCGCGGTGGAGAGGTCCACGAAGAACCGCCCCGCGCCGGAGAAGTCGAGCACCGCGCCGTAGATGGTGAAGAGCACGATGTACGAGGCGGCCACGTCGAGCGGGGTGCCGTAGAAGCCGCTGTCGGAGTTGTAGAACGCGTCCACCAGCTGGCCGAAGTCGAGCCCGGCGTGGGCGACCGGCCAGAACTGCGGCAGCAGCCCGCCGTAGTAGCCGTAGCCGAGGAAGAGCAGACAGACCGCGGGCAGGATCCAGCCGGTGGTCCGCCGGCACGCCTCCAGCAGCAGCAGGAGCAGCACCGTGCCCATGACCAGGTCCAGCGGCACGAGCAGGCCCTGCCGGTCGAGGAAGGCGTTGTAGCCACCGCCGCCCGTACCGAGGCGGACCGGCAGCACCGGGTAGAGGCAGGCGACCAGGGCCAGGGCGGCGAGCGCCCAGTCCGGCAGCGTCGGCCGCGCGCCGCCCGCCGGCCGGACCGGTCCGTCCGGTCCCTCCGTGACCGACCGGCCGGGCCGGATCGCGCGCCGGAGCCGGGCCGGCAGGGGCAGGTCGGCCGGGTAGGCGAGGAAGACCAGCGGCAGCACGCCCGCCAGGAAGATGATCAGGTAGTACTTGCTGCCCTGCGGCAACGGGCGGAACACCTGCCAGAGCGCGAGCACGGCGACCGCGAGCGCCACGCCGGTGAGCAGCAGGGCGGCCGGTCCGCCGAGGATCCGCCCCGGCTTCTCGTCCTCGAACCGGGCGGCCAGGTCCGGCGTCCCGGCCTCGGCACGGGCCTCCACCCCGGCGGCTCCGCCCGCCCCACCGTCCGGTCGTGCGGCGGCGGGGCCGGGTCCGTCGTCGGTGGTGCCGCCATCCGGGCTCCCGCCGGGGCCGCGGTCGTCGTCGGTCTCGGTGGTGCCGCCATCCGGGCCCGCGGTGGGCCCGGGTCCGCCGGCGTCGCTGGCGGGGCGTTCGGCGTGGTCCGGTGCGCCGGCGGGCACGGTCTCCGTGGCGGGCGGCTCGGCCGGCCGGGGCGGTGACCCGCCCCGGGGCGGCCCGGGCGCGGCCGGCGCGGCGGCGCCGGCCGGATCGGCCGGCCGTGGGGGTGGCGGCGAACCGTCGGGGGAACGGGTTGGCGACACGATGGGACGATACACGTCGATCAACGACGGGACGGGGCATCGATGATCCGTCGCCGCGTGTCGTCAGCGCGCACCGTCGGCGGCGCGGGTAAACCGGGTGGCGGTGTCGGACCCGGCGGCTAGGGTCGGGCGGTGACCACGGCTCAACCACTCATCCAGGCCCGGGGGCTGGTGAAGCGGTTCGGCGACTTCACCGCCGTCGACGGCATCGACGTCGAGGTGCGTCCCGGCGAGGCGTTCGGCTTCCTCGGGCCCAACGGCGCCGGCAAGTCCTCGACCATGCGGATGGTCGGCTGCACCTCCCCGCCCAGCGGCGGCGAGCTGCGCATCCTCGGCATGGATCCGGTCCGCGACGGTCCGGCGATCCGGGCTCGCCTCGGCGTCTGCCCGCAGCTCGACAACCTGGATCCGGAGCTCACGGTCCGGGAAAACCTCACCACCTACGCCCGCTACTTCGGCATCTCCCGCCGGGTGGCCCGGGCCCGCGCCGCCGAGCTGCTCGACTTCGTCCAGCTCAGCGAGCGCGCCGACAGCAAGGTCGAGCCGCTCTCCGGCGGCATGAAGCGCCGGCTGACCATCGCCCGCGCCCTGGTCAACGAGCCCGAGATCGTGCTGCTCGACGAGCCGACCACCGGCCTCGACCCGCAGGCCCGGCACCTGGTCTGGGAGCGGCTGTTCCGGCTCAAGCAGCAGGGCGTCACGCTGGTGCTCACCACGCACTACATGGACGAGGCCGAGCAGCTCTGCGACCGCCTGGTGGTGATGGACGGCGGGCGGATCGTCGCCGAGGGCTCGCCGCGCGAGCTGATCGAGCGGCACTCCACCCGCGAGGTGGTCGAGCTGCGCTTCGCCGCCGAGTCGCAGGAGGCGTTCGCCGGCAAGGTCGACGGGCTGGCGGAACGGGTCGAGGTGCTGCCCGACCGCATCCTGCTCTACGTCCCCGACGGCGACGCGGCGGTGGCCGAGGTCGGCGCGCTCGGGCTCACCCCGGCCAACGTGCTGGTCCGGCGCAGCAGCCTGGAGGACGTCTTCCTGCACCTGACCGGGCGCACCCTGGTCGACTGACGGGCCGGCCCGCCGGGCGGGTCCGGTGGCCGTAGCATCGGCCGGACGCCCGGCCGCCGGTGGCCCGGGCCGACGAACGGGGGTGCCGGTGTCCGCGGTGGAGGTTCGGGTGCGGCGGCAGGACGGGCTCGGGGCGCTCTACCTCGGCATCTTCGCCACCGTCTGGTTCAGTGTGCCGGCCGCCGAGCAGCCGCTGCGCGGCGCGCTGGTGGCCGGCAGCCTGGCGGCGCTGCTCACCGCGGTCGGCGGCGGCATCGTCACGGCCCGGTCCCGGGCCGCGCGCGCCGGGCCCCGCGACCGCGCGGCCGACCGGCGCTACCTCCTGATCGTCGTGGCCGAGTTCGCCCTCGCCGCGCTCGGCGCCGTGGCACTGGCCGCCGCCGGCTGGTCCGAGTTCGTCCCGGCGCTGGTCTGCGCCGTGGTGGGGCTGCACTTCTTCCCGCTCGCCCCGCTGCTGGGCGATCCGCTGCTGCGGCCGCTCGGCGTGGCGATGTGCGCGGTGGCGCTGGCCGGGCTGGTGACCGGGCTGGCCACCGGAGTGTCGGCGGGCCTGGTGGTGGGCGCCGGCGCCGGCGTGCTGCTGCTCGGCTACGCGCTCCGGTTGCTGCTCCGCGCGGTCCGCGGCTGAGCCGACCGGCCGTGCTGGTCAACGCGCCCTCGCCCAGCTCAGGAAGCGCTCGGCCAGCCCGTCCGGCACGACCTGACCGTTCAGGTCGGCGAGGTCGGTCATGGCCTCGTGCATCAGCGTGCCGAGGTAGATCAGCAGGCCCGTCCGGTGCTCGCGGTACTCGCCGAGCAGCGCCAGCCGGGCCGGGGAGCAGGGCCACGCGGCGCCGCAGACCCGGCAGCGCCAGGACGGGCGCGCCGCGACGTGCGGGCGGTAGCGCGGCATCAGCGCGTGCCCTCCCCGGCCCGGCGCGGCGACGGCAGCCGGTGGCCGCCGTTCGCCCGCCATTCCTGCGCCCGGGTCAGCCGCCCCGGGCGTCCCGGGCCGTCGGTCGGGAAGACCTCCGTCGGCGCGCTCGCCCACGCCGGGGGCTCGTTGGGCGTACGCCGGGGGAGCGCGGCGGGTGGCGTCGGGCGGCGGCAGCGCCAGAACCTGAGTCGCATGGGGGAGCCTCCATCGAGGTGGGAAGGGGGCGCCCCGGACCTCGTTGTCGCCGGGCGCCCCCGGCCTGGTTCCGCCCGCCGTCCGATCCCGTGAGCGGTTCCGCTGCGTGACAGTCTGGTGAGGACCCGACTACGGTGGGAGGTCCCGCGCGCCGACGACCGGGGCGTACGGCGGCCGGTGCCTGGCGGTACGAGGATGTACGGAGGCTGTCCGTGGAACGTTCGTCCATGTTGGACCACTTCGCGGAGGAGTTGCGGCTCGCCCGGGCCACCAGTGGCATGTCCCAGGCCGCGCTGGCCGAGGCGCTGAGCTATTCGGGCGCCCTGGTCGCCAAGGTGGAGACGTGCGAGCGCCGGCCGAGCCTCGACTTCGCCCGCCGGTGCGACACCGTGTTCGGGGCGGACGGGCGGTTCGAGCGCATCCAGCGACGGATCAGCCGGGAGACCGTGGTGCCCTGGTTCCGCGACTGGGCCGGGATTGAGCAGGAGGCCACAGCGCTGCGCACGTTCGAGCCGTTGTGCGTGCCCGGCCTGTTGCAGACCGAGGGCTACGCCCGAGCGCTGCTGGCCGGCGGCGGGCTGTTCGCGCCGGACGAGATCGAGCAGCAGGTGGCGACCCGGATTGACCGCCAAGCGCTGCTCACCCGCGACCGACCTCCGCTGCTGACTGCCGTCGTTGACGAGTACGTGCTGCGTCGCCGCGTCGGCGGGCCGGGAGTGATGCGCGAGCAAATGGAGCACTTGGTGAAACTCGGGTCGGCGTTCCCCAGGGTTCGGATACAGGTCGTACCGATCCCCGCCGGTGCCTACGCTGGGCTCGGCGGACCCTTTGTGATCGCTACCTCGCCGCAGGGGGAGGACCTTGTCTACCTCGCCGGACAGCGCCACGGCCAGGTGATCGACCGCGCCGAGTACGTGCGGCAGATGGTCGAGGTGTGGGAGTCGATCCGTGGTGAGGCACTATCGCAGCAGCAATCCCTTGAGTTGATGGCGGAAGTGGCGGAGACATGGATCTGACCGGCGCCCGGTGGCGCAAGAGCACCCGCAGCAACGGCAGCGGCGGCAACTGCGTGGAGGTGGCCGACAATCTGCCCGGCGTGGTGGCCGTACGCGATTCCACGGACCCGGGCGGCCCGGCGCTGACCTTCGATCCCGCCGCGTGGCGGGCGTTCGTCGGCCGCGTCGCCCGGCGGTAGCGCGCCCACTCCGTCGCCTGCCGGTCCGACGCGGCCAGCCCGGAGGACGTAGCGGCGTCCACCCGGGAGGACGTATTCGCGTACCTCGCCGTGCTCGCCCCGCAGGTCGCTGGTCCGGGCGGCCGGCGGCGGAGCGGTCGCCGGTCAGCCGGCGATGAGCAGCCCGACGCCCGCCAGCAGGGTCGCGGCGAACACGGCGGCGAGAGTGGCGGCGCGACGGCGGGCGTGCGTGCCGCCGATCAGCTTCAGGGCGAGGGCGAGCGGGCCGATGGGCTGCATGGCGTGAGGTCCTTTCGGGCTGGTGGCGGCGATCCGGACGGCGGCGCCGAGGGTGCCCGCGGCGAGCCGCAGGGGTGACATGCCGAGGTCGGCGGCGCCGTGGACGTCCGCCTGCCACTGTTCGAGATGACGGGCGCGGGAGGCGGCGGGGAGCAGCGCCGCGGCGCAGCGCACGAGGGCGAGCGCGGCCCGGGTGGGGGTCATCGTGCCTCCCGCAGTCGGGCCGGGCGGTGGTGCGCCGCCCGGGCGTCGGCCTGGGCGCAGACCCGGCGGGCGGCCGGCGCGCCGTCGGCGGTGAGCTGGTACATCCGCCGCCGTGGGCCGCGGCGGTCGGTCTCGTCCTCCCAGTGCGAGGTCACCCAGCCGTTGCGCTCCAGCCGTTCCAGCAGGGGATAGACGCTGCCGGACGGGCGGCCGGTGGCCTTGATGATCTCCAACCCCCAGCGCGGCCGGTCGCTGTCGACCAGCACCCGCAGGACGTCGACCGTCGCCGCACCGATGCGTCCGAGTGGTTCCACGACGCTAAGGCTACCTATGTAGATTAAGCCTGTCCAGGGAACGGAGGGGCCCCGCCCCGGGCGGAAACTGACACGACAGGTGCGGACGCCGGTCGTAGGGTGGCCACGGCCTGTCGTACCCCCGGGGTAGGAAGGCCGTGGTGGACGGTGGCGACGGGGGTGATCGCGTGAGCGTGGCGCAACAGGCGCGGGAGCGGGCGCGACCAGCGCTGCCCCGGGTGCCGGCGCTCGCGGTGCTGGCGCACTACCTGGTGGGCTACCGGCGCACCTGGCGGGCGGGGGTCTTCTCGTCGTTCCTGCTGCCGGTGCTGACCGTGGTCGGCTTCGGGCTCGGCGTCGGGGCCTACATCGACCAGGGCGTCGGCGGGGTGCCCTACCTCGACTGGCTGGTGCCGGGGTTGCTCGCCTCGACCGCGTTGCAGGTGGCCATCGGCGAGTCGACCTGGCCGGTGTTCAGCAACTTCCAGTGGATCAAGACCTACTTCGCGCAGAGCGCGGCACCGCTGCGGGTGGCCGACATCCTCACCGGCCACCTGGCCTTCGTGCTGTTCCGGGTGCTCACCACGATCGCCGCGTTCCTGGTGGTCACGGCCCTGTTCGGGGCGCTGCGCTCGCCCTGGGCGCTGGTCGTGCCGGCGGTGGTGGCGCTGCTCGGCCTGGCGGTGGCCGCGCCGACCTTCGCGTACGCGTCGGCGGTGGGCACCGACAGTTGGCTGGCCATGCTGTTCCGCTTCGCGGTCATCCCGATGACGCTCTTCGCCGGGGTGTTCTTCCCGGTCGAGTCGCTGCCCGAGGCGCTGCGCTGGGTGGCGTACGCGACCCCGCTCTGGCACGGCGTCGACCTGTGCCGGGCCGCGACCCTCGGGGTGGCTCCGCAGTGGTCGGTCGCCGGCCACCTGCTCTACCTCGCGGCCTGGGCGCTCGGCGGCTGGCTGCTGGCCCACCGCGCGTTCCGCCGCAAGCTGGTCGTCTGAGGAAGGCTGTCGTGGTCACTCTCGTGCTGCCCCGGCTGGTCGACGTCTCCGCCGCCACCCGGCGGTCCGTGTCGGTCGCCGAGCGCAACGTCGCGGCGCTCAAGTCGGTCTACTGGCTGCTGCTCATCTCCGGCTTCGTCGAGCCGCTGCTCTACCTGCTCTCCATCGGGGTCGGGGTGGGCGCCCTGGTCGGCGACCTCACCCTGCCCGGCGGGCAGGTCGTCTCGTACGCGGCGTTCGTGGCCCCGGCGATGCTCGCCTCCTCGGCGATGACCGGCGCGCTGGCCGAGACCACCTTCAACTTCTTCGGGAAGATGAAGTACATGAAGCTGTACGACGGGGTGATCGCCACCCCGGTGCAGCCGTTCGAGATCGCCCTCGGCGAGCTGGGCTGGGCGATGCTGCGGGGCAGTGCCTACTCGGCCGCCTTCCTCGGCGTGATGTTGGCGATGGACCTCACCACCGCCGCGCGGGCGCTGGTCGCGTTCCCGGCCGCGGTGCTGGTCGGCTTCGCCTTCGGAGCGCTCGGTATGGCGATCTCCACCTGCATGCGCAGCTGGCAGGATTTCGACCTGATGGGATCGGCGCAGTTCACCCTCTTCCTCTTCTCCGGCACGTTCGTCCCGGCCGAGGCATACCCGGCGGTGCTGCGCTGGCTGGTCGAGGTGACCCCGCTCTACCGGGCGGTGCACCTGATCCGGGGCGTCACCGTCGGCACCTCCGGCTGGTCGTGGCTGCCCGACGTGCTCTACCTGCTCGCGGTGATGGCCGTCGGGTTGCTGGTGGCTTCGCGCCGGATGGGCAGGTTGCTCTACAAGTAGGCGGTTCACCGACGCCCGAGTCGACGCTCGCGGTGTGTCGTCCGTCATGCCCGCGCTAATTGCTTGACTGGTCAAGGACGACACATAATTGACGCGTCAAGTTTCGGCCGCGAGTTCGCCCCGCGCGTCCGGGAACTACTCACCCTGGAGGGCAGCCATGCCTGATCTCGAGTTCGGACTCGACACCTTCGGTGACGTCCCGCAGGACGACTCCGGTGCGCCAATCTCGTACGCCGCCGCGATCCGGCAGGTCGTCGACGAAGCGGTGCTGGCCGAGCAGGTCGGCGTCGACGTCATCGCCCTCGGCGAGCACCACCGGCCCGAGTACTCCGTCTCGACCCCGGAGACCGTGCTCGCCGGCATCGCCACCCGCACCTCCCGGATCCGTCTCGCCTCCGGGGTGACGGTGCTGAGCTCCGACGACCCGGTCCGGGTGTTCCAGCGCTTCGCCACCGTGGACGCGTTGTCGAACGGCCGCGCCGAGGTCATCCTCGGCCGTGGCTCGTTCACCGAGTCCTTCCCCCTGTTCGGCTACGACCTGAGCGACTACGACGTGTTGTTCGAGGAGAAGATCGACCTGTTCGTCAAGCTGCTCGACGAGAAGCCGGTGACCTGGAGCGGCACCAAGCGCGCCCCGCTCGAGAACGCCGACGTCTTCCCGAAGACGGAGTCGGGGCGCCTCACCACCTGGGTGGGCGTCGGCGGCACGCCGCAGTCGGTCGTCCGCACCGCCCACTACGGCCTGCCGCTCATGCTCGCCATCATCGGCGGCCAACCGGGACGCTTCGCCCCCTACATCGACCTGTACCGCCGCGCGAGCGCGCAGTTCGGCACGACAGCGCACCCGGTCGGCATGCACTCCCCGGGCTTCATCGCCGACACCGACGAGGAGGCCAAGGAGATCTACTGGCCGCACTACCGGATCATGCGCGACCGGATCGGCGCGCTCCGCGGCTGGCCGCCCATCCGCCGGGCGGAGTTCGACTCCGAGGTCGACCAGGGCTCCCTCTACATCGGTTCACCGGAGACCGTCGCCCGCAAGATCGCCCGCGCGGTCAGCACCCTCGGCGTCTCCCGGTTCGACCTCATCTACACCGCGGGCGCCCAGCCGATCAGCGCGCGGCTGCGGGCCGTCGAGCTCTACGGCACCAGGGTGATCCCCATGGTCCGCGACATCCTCGCCGGCTGACGCGCGCGACAGCATCCGGCAGTGGAGAAGGAAGACCCGGAGAAAGACATGAACGACGTCGTCCAGCAGGGCCCGCAGACCCTCGGCATCCTCGGCGCCGGCAAGGTGGGCACCGTGCTCGCCCGCCTCGCCCTGGCCGCCGGTTACCAGGTGCTCATCGCGGGCTCCGGCGACCCCGCGAAGATCGCCCTCACCGTCGACGTGCTCACGCCGGGAGCGGTCGCCGTCACCGCCGCCGAGGCCGCTGCCCGCGCGGACCTCGTCGTCCTCGCCCTTCCGCTCGGCAGGTACCGCACCGTCCCGGTGGACGCGCTGCACGGCAAGCTGGTCGTCGACGCGATGAACTACTGGTGGGAGGTCGACGGCATCCGCGACGACCTCACCGACCCGCGCACCTCGTCCAGCGAGACCGTCCAGGCCTTCCTGCCGGGGTCCCGGGTGGTCAAGGCGTTCAACCACATGGGCTACCACGACCTGGAGGATGAGGCCCGTCCCGCCGGCGCAGCCGGCCGCAAGGCCCTCGCAATCGCCGGTGACGACCCCGCCGACCTCGACACGGTCGCCGCGCTGGTCGACGCGCTCGGCTTCGATCCGGTCGTTGCCGGCCCCCTCGCGGCCGGCGTCAGTCTCGAACCGGGCACCGACCTCTTCGGCGCCAACGTCGACGCCGACGAGGTCCGCGCCAGACTCGACCGGTTTCCGCAGTCGGAACGCGGGCAACTCATCGCCCGCGCGCGTGCCTGAAGCCGGCACGCGCTGACCGGTCGCCGCCAGGTGGTTAACCGGCCCCTGCCTCGGGGCATGTCGGGGGATGACGCCGACGACGAGGGAGGGGCGATGGCCGCCGACGAATCTTCCGCCCGCGAGGGGCGGGACCGTGCCGGGCCGGTCGGGCCGGGCGACGGGCCGGAGAGCCCCGCCCAGCTGCCGGGCACGGGTTGGAAGGCGGCGCTGCGCCGCACGGTCCGGGAGTTCCGGGACGACAGCCTCATCGACTGGGCGGCCGCCCTGACCTACTACGGCGTGCTCTCCATCTTCCCGGGCCTGCTGGTGCTGGTTTCGATCCTGGGCCTGCTCGGCGATCGGGCCACCGAGGGCGTCCGGGACACGGTCACCCAGACGGTGCCGCAGGAGAACATCCGGGAGATCATCGAGAGCGCCATCGACCAGGCGACGCGGAGCGGCGGCTTCGCCGGCCTCGCGGCGATACTCGGTCTGCTGGCGGCGTTCTGGTCCGCCTCCGGCTACATCGCCGCGTTCATGCGCGCCTCGAACACCATCTACGACGTGCCGGAGGGGCGGCCGATCTGGAAGACGCTGCCGATCCGGATCGGCGTCACCGCGGTGATCGGGGTGATGCTGCTGGCCAGCGCGGTGATCGTGGTCTTCACCGGCGGCCTGGCCGAGACGGTCGGCGAGGCGATCGGGCTCGGTTCCACGGTGGTGACGGTCTGGAACATCGCCAAGTGGCCGGTGCTGCTGATCCTGGTGAGCCTGATGTTCGCCATCCTCTACTGGGCCTCGCCGAACGCCCGGCACGGCGGGTTCCGCTGGGTCAGCCCCGGTGGGGTGCTGGCCGTGGTGATCTGGCTGGTGGTCTCCGGCCTGTTCGCGCTCTACGTGAGCAACTTCGGCTCGTACAACAAGACGTACGGGGCGCTGGCCGGCGTGATCATCTTCCTGGTCTGGCTCTGGCTCAGCAACATCGCGATCCTGCTCGGCGCCGAGTTCGACGCCGAACTGGAGCGCAGCCGCGCGATCTCGGCCGGGCACTCGGCCGACGAGGAGCCGTACGTCGAGTTGCGCGACGACCGCAAGCTCCGCAAGAAGCGCAACGCCGGCCGCCGCTGACCCCCGGGGCGCCCATGTCGCCCCCGCACCGACTCCCTGCCCCGGCAGGTTGATGCCTCAGAGTCATCACAATGACTCTGAGGCATCAACCTTGTCTCCGCATCGCCCTCCGGGCCGCGCCCGGACGTCGGCTCGTCGCGGCGTCCCCGCCTCCGGAGGTTGACCGGCAGGTCGGGGCGGTGCGGACGCCCCTAGCCAACCGGCGCTTCTTTTCTTGATCCACTATTAGCTTTTGTTCGGACGGACAAAAGTTGGAGTCAGATTGGCCGAAGCTCTGGACACGTGGCACGGAACGCTCCTACTGTGTCGGACACAACACCTCGGCGTTACGCCGACGTGGACGAGCCCCTGAAGAGGTGAGCCCGGTGCGGTCCGTCGACCCCCTGCACGTACGGCTGTTGCGGTTGCTCCGCGACGAGGGGGCGGTGTCCCGGGCCGAGCTGGCCGACCGGTTGCAGATGCCCCGTCCCCGCCTGCTCGCCGAACTGGAACGCCTGGTCGGCCTCGGCTACGTCGCCGAGGCGGGGCTGGCCGCCTCCCGGGGCGGCCGCCGGTCCACTCTGGTCGAACTCAGCCCGCACCTGCGGTTCGCCGCGGTCGATCTGGGCGCCAGCTCGATCGACGTCGAGGTGGTCAACGGCCGGCTGGAACCGGTCGCCGCGTACGCCGAACCGGCCGACATCCGCTCCGGCCCGAAGCTGATCCTGCAGCGGGTCAACGAGCTGCTGCACAAGGCCAAGGTGGACGGCGCCTACGAACGCCTCGACGCGGTCGGCATCGGCGTGCCCGGGCCGGTCAGCTTCCGCGACGGCGTGCCGGTCTCGCCGCCGATCATGCCCGGCTGGGACCGCTTCCCGGTGCGCGAGCTGCTGACGCGCGAGCACGGCTGCCCGGCGGTGGTCGACAACGACGTGAACATCATGGCGATCGGGGAGCGGCACGGCGGAGTCGCGCACTCGGTGGACGACTTCCTCTTCGTCAAGATCGGCACCGGCATCGGCTGCGGGATCTACCTCAGCGGCGAGGTCTACCGGGGCACCGACGGCTGCGCCGGGGACATCGGCCACATCCAGGTCGACTCGCACGGCCCGATGTGCTCCTGCGGCAACGTCGGCTGCCTGGAGGCGCTGTTCAGCGGCGCCGCGCTGGCCAAGGACGCGACCGCCGCCGCGCGCAGCGGGGCCTCGCCCGCGCTGGCCGAGCGGCTGGCCGCCCGGGGTGAGGTGACCGCGCTGGACGTCGCCGAGGGCGCTGTCGAGGGGGACGTCACCTGCATCCAGTTGATCCGCGACGGCGGGCGGCGGGTCGGCGGGGTGCTGGCCGGGCTGGTCAGCTTCACCAACCCGTCGATGATCGTGATCGGCGGCGGCCTCGCCCAGCTCGGTCACATCCTGCTCGCCGAGATCCGCAGCGTGGTCTACCGCCGGTCGCTGCCGCTGGCCACCGGCAACCTCCCGGTCGTCCTGTCCGAGCTGGGGCCGCGCGCCGGGGTGGCCGGCGCCGCCGTCCTCGCCAGCGACGTGGCCTTCGGCGAGGCGTCATGAGCGAGCAGACCGAGCAACCCGAGGAGGCCGTGGTGACAGATGCTCCGCTGGTCGAGGCGCCCGCCGACGCCGTCGCGGGCGAGGTGGTGCTGCGCCTCACCGACGTGGTCAAGACGTTCCCGGGCGTACGGGCCCTGGACGGGGTGCAGCTGGAGGTGCGCGCCGGCGAGGTGCACTGCCTGCTCGGGCAGAACGGCGCCGGCAAGTCCACCCTGATCAAGGTGCTCGCCGGGGTGCACCGGCCCGACTCCGGTCAGGTCGAGTGGCGCGGCGAGCCGGCCACCTTCGCCAACCCGCAGGCCGCCATGCGTGCCGGCATCGCCACCATCTACCAGGAACTCGACCTGGTCGAGGACCTCTCGGTCGCGGAGAACACCTTCCTCGGCCACGAGCCGCGCCGGTTCGGCTTCGTCCGCCGCGGGCACATGGCCCGGCGTACCCGGCAGATCCTCGGCCGGCTCGGCCACGCCGAGATCCCGCCCGGGCGGATGGTCCGCGCCCTGCCGGCCGCCGGCAAGCAGGTGGTCAGCATGGCCCGCGCGCTCTCGCACGAGGCACGACTGATCATCATGGACGAGCCGAGCGCCGTGCTGGCGCACGACGAGGTGGGCAACCTCTTCCGGATCATCCGCGAGCTGACCGCCCAGGGCATCGCGGTCATCTACATCTCGCACCGGCTGGAGGAGATCCGCGAGATCGGCGACCGGGTCACCGTGCTCAAGGACGGCCGGACCACGGCGGCGAACCTGCCGGCCCGGGACACCCCGACCCGGGACCTGGTCAGCCGGATGACCGGCCGCACCATCGAGTACGTCTTCCCGGACCGCCCGGCCGCCGACAGCGCCGGCGAGGAACTGCTGCGGGTCGAGGGGCTGACCCGGGCGGGGGAGTTCGCCGACGTCTCGCTCACCGTCCGGGCCGGGGAGATCGTGGGCATCGCCGGGCTGGTCGGCTCAGGCCGCTCCGAGCTGCTGGAGACCATCTACGGCGCCCGCCGGGCCGAAGCCGGCACCGTCACCATGGCCGGCCGGGCGCTGCGTCCGGGCAGCGTCGGCGCGGCGGTACGGGCCGGCATGGGTATGGCCCCGGAGGAGCGCAAGAGCCAGGCCCTGCTGCTCGGCGAGCCGATCTACCGCAACGTCACGCTGGCCACCTTCGGCCGGTACGCCCGGTTCGGCTTCACCGACGTCGGGGCGGAGCGGGCCGAGGCGGACCGGATCGCGGCGAGCCTGGAGCTGCGGCCCCGCGACGTCCGCCGGCCGGTGCGCACCCTCTCCGGCGGCAACCAGCAGAAGGTGGTGGTCGGGCGCTGGCTGCTCGGCGACACCAGGCTGCTGCTGCTCGACGAACCGACCCGGGGCGTGGACGTGGGCGCCCGCTCCGAGCTGTACCAGGTCATCCGGGCCCTGGCGGCCCGCGGCGTCGGGGTGCTGCTGGTCTCCAGCGAGGTGCCCGAGGTGCTCGGTCTGGCCGACCGGGTGCTGGTCATGCGGGAGGGGCGGGTCGTCCGCGAAGCCCCGGCCGGCGAACTCGACGAGAACACCGTGCTCGACCTCGTCATGGCGGGGTCCCTGATGGAAGGCGCACCGGCATGAGCGATGTGACTCCCACTCCCACCGCGACGCCGGAGCGGGCGGCGCAGCTGCCGGCGCAGTCACCGCCGGTGGATCCGGCGGAGACCGCGGCGGTCGCCGGGAAGGCGACCACCGGCCGGCTCTCCTGGTGGCGCGGCGACGGCGGCGAGGGCGCCCGCCGCAACCTCGCGCTGATCGGGGTGCTGCTGGTGCTGATCGTGATCGGCGCGGTCACCCGCTCCGACCTCTACTCCAACCCCGACTGGGTGTGGGACAACGTCCTGAGCATCCTCAAGCTGGCCTCGGTGGTCGGCGTGGTCACCGTCGGGATGACCTTCGTGATCATCGGCGGCGGCATCGACCTCTCGGTCGGCGCGATCGTGGCGCTCGCCGGGGTCTGGTGCACCACGGTCGCCACGCAGAGCTACGGCGCCGGCGGCATGATCTTCAGCGCCCTCACCGTCGGGCTCGCGGTCGGCCTGGTCAACGGGCTGCTCATCTCGTACGGCCGGCTGGTGCCGTTCATCGCCACGCTGGCGATGCTGGTGGCCGCCCGCGGCCTGGCCGCCGAGATCTCCGACAAGCAGACCCAGGTCTCCGACAACACCTTCATCAACGGCCTGGCCAGCAACAGCCTGCTCGGCATCCCGCTGCTGGTCTACATCCTCGCCGCGGTGGTCGCCGCCGGCTGGGTGCTGCTCAACCGCACCACCTTCGGCCGGCGCACGGTCGCCGTCGGCGGCAACCCGGAGGCGGCCCGGCTCGCCGGCATCAACGTCAAGCGGCACACCCTGATGCTCTACGCGCTCTCCGGGCTCTGCTGCGGGATCGCCGCCATCATGCTCACCGCCCAGGCCAACTCCGCCCAGGCGGCGATGGCGAACCTCTACGAACTGGACGCGATCGCCGCCGCGATCATCGGCGGCACGCTGCTCAGCGGCGGGCGGGGCACCATCATCGGTTCCCTGCTCGGGGTGGTCATCTTCGCCACCATCACCAACCTCTTCGCCATCAACGGCCTCTCCACCGAGGCCCAGAACATGGTCAAGGGCGGCATCATCGTCGCGGCCGTCCTGGTCCAGCAGGTCAAGTTCCGCAGCCTCACCCAGTTCCTGGGCCGCAACCGGCCCACCACCACCTGACCCACCCCCGCACCACCGACCCACGCACCATCCGGGCCACCAGAGAGACGGTGGCCGGGCCCCGCACACCCTTTTTCCTGCACGCGAACCCCGTTCCCTCCACCACCGCGAACACAGGAGGTCGTCATGACCCAGCACAGTCGCGACCTGTCGCGCCGCCGACTGCTCTTCGGCGGGGCCGCCGTGGGCGCCGGCGTACTTCTCGCCGGGTGCACCAGCAACGAGGAACAGCCGACCGAGGCGCAGACCAAGGCGGCCGGCGCGCCCGGCGGCAACAGCGAGCCCGGCAAGCGGGTGACGATCGGCTTCTCCGCGCCGGCCGCGGACCACGGCTGGATCGCCGCCATCACCAACAACGCCAAGGCGCAGGCCGGGACGTACTCCGACGTGGAGTTCAAGACGGTCGAGGCCGGCGCGGACGCGGCGGCCCAGCGGGCGGCGCTGTCCACCCTGATCTCGCAGAAGCCGGACGTGATCGTGCTGCTGCCGCACGACGGCAAGGAGCTCAACGCCTTCGGCCTGGAGGCGATGAACGCCGGCATCCCGGTGGTCAACCTGGACCGGGCGTTCCCGGACGCGCGGGCCTACCGCCTGCAGATCAAGGGCGACAACTACGGCATGGGGGTGGCCGCCGCCACCTACATGATCGCGCAGTTCAAGGCGAAGGGCGTCAGCAACCCGGTGATCGCCGAGATCGCCGGCATCGACTCGCTGGAGCTGACCCAGGAGCGGTCGAAGGGCTTCGCCGACACCCTGACCGCGGCCGGCTTCCGGATCGCCAACCGCCGGGCGGCGGAGTTCACCGCCGACTCGGGGCAGCGGGAGGCGTCGCAGCTGCTCCAGGCGCTGCCGAAGATCGACGCGCTCTGGAACCACGACGACGACCAGGGCATCGGCGTGCTGGCCGCGATCAACCAGGCCAACCGCAAGGAGTTCTTCATGGTCGGCGGCGCCGGCTCGAAGAAGGCGATGGAGGACATCCAGGCGGACAACACCCCGCTCAAGGCGACGGTCACCTACAGCCCCTCGATGGCCTCGTCGGCCATCTCGCTGGCCCGGCTGATCGCCCAGGGCCGGGGCATGTCCGACCTGGTCGAGCTCCAGGTGCCCAAGGAAATCATCCTCGCCTCCGAGACGATCACCAAGGAGAACGCGAGCAACTACCTCAAGCTCGGGTTCTGACACACGGGGGGAGACCCACCTTGTCCACGACAGACAAGCAACTGCGGGTCGGCATGGTCGGCTACGCGTTCATGGGCGCCGCGCACTCACAGGCGTGGCGCACCGTGAACCGGGTGTACGACCTGCCGGCGCGGGCCCGGATGGCGCTGATCTGCGGCCGGGACACCGGGAAGGTGGCCGACGCCGCCGACCGGCTCGGCTGGGAGGCGTACACCACGGACTGGCGTGACCTGGTCAGCCGGGACGACATCGACGTGGTGGACGTCTGCACGCCGGGCGACAGCCATGCCGAGATCGCGCTCGCCGCGCTGGCCGCCGGCAAGCACGTGCTGTGCGAGAAGCCACTGGCCAACACGGTCTCCGAGGCCCGAGCGATGGCCGCCGCGGCGGCCACCGCCCAGGCCGCCGGGGTGCGGTCGATGTGCGGGTTCAACTACCGCCGGGTGCCCGCGGTCACCATGATGCGGCAGCTGATCGCCGACGGGCGGCTCGGGGTGATCCGGCACGTCCGGGCCACGTACCTGCAGGACTGGATCGTGGACCCGCAGTTCCCGCTGGTCTGGCGGTTGCAGAAGGACAGGGCGGGCTCCGGCGCGCTCGGCGACATCGGGGCGCACATCATCGACCTGACCCAGTTCGTCACCGGGCAGCGGATCACCGGGGTCAGCGCGGTCACCGAGACGTTCGTCAAGGAGCGGCCGTTGCCCGCCGGGTCGAGCGGGCTCGCGGCCAGCGTGGACGGCGCGGCCCCGGTCGACGGGCACGGCTCCGTCGACGGGCACGCCCCGGCCACCGGCCCGGTCACCGTCGACGACGCGGCGGTCTTCGTGGCCCGGCTCGACGGCGGCGCGCTGGCCACGTACGAGGCGAGCCGGTTCGCCACCGGCCGCAAGAACGCGCTCCGGGTGGAGATCAACGGTTCGCTCGGGACCGTGGTCTTCGACCTGGAGCGCCTCAACGAGCTGGAGTTCTACGACGCGACGCGACCCACCGCCGAGCAGGGCTTCACCCGCATCCTGGTGACCGAGGGCGAGCACCCGTACATGTCGGCGTGGTGGCCGCCCGGCCACATCATCGGCTACGAGCACTCGTTCACCCACCAGATGCGGGACTTCATCGAGGCGATCGCCACCGGGGTCGACCCGGCTCCCTCCTTCGCCGACGCGTTGCAGGTCCAGCTGGTGCTGGACGCGGTGACCCGGTCGGCGGAGCTCGGCTCCACGTGGGCCGAGGTGGAGCCGGCGCTGGCCCCGGTGGCCGCCTGAGCCACCTCCGGGACCGACCGGCGAGGGCCCGGCCGCGGTTTGCGCCCCGCGGCGGGGACGAGGTCGTTCCCGGAGGACGTGCAGCCGGGCCGCACGGCCCGGTGGCGCACGAGCAGGACGGTCGTCCGGTGCGGCCGGACCGGGATTCCCCGGCCGCACCGGAGGACCGCCACCAACCCGGCGATCCGGAGGACCAGATGGCACTCCCACCCGCTTCCGTCACCCCCGTCGACCGTTCCCGCCACCGCTGGCGGTCGGCACCCCGGGCATCGACCGTCCCGGCGGGCCGCGCCGGCTGAGACGTCCGGCCGGAGCGCGCCGTCGCTCCGACCGGCCGGATGCGGGGGAGGCAGGGTCGAGACGCCGACCGACCCTGCCTACCAGCCCCGTCCGTCCGGCCCGCACCGGGAACCGGTCCGGCGCCGTTGCCGCCGACTTCGACGCCGGCCGGTCAGCTCCACCCGAGGTGGACGGCCGGACGGGGCCATCCGCTCCGCCGCAATTCGATCTTCCGAAATAACAGAAATATCTATATAATTCGATGTACGGCCAGTTCCTCCTGATCCGGAGAGGAGCACCATGCGTACAGGTGTCTGGCTGGTGGGGGCGCGCGGCTCGGTCGCGACCACCAGCATCGTGGGGGCGCTCGCCCTGCGGGCCGGCCTGGCCGGCCCCACCGGCTGCGTCACCGATCTGGCCGAGCTGCGGGGCCCCGCCCTGCCGTCCTTCGCCGACCTGGTCTTCGGCGGTCACGACGTGGTCGCCACCCCGCTGGCCAAGCGCGCCGAGGCGCTGGCCGCCGCCGGGGTGCTGCCCGGGCGGCTGGTCGCCGCCCTCGCCGACGAGCTGGCCGGGGTCGAGCGGGACCTGCGCCCCGCCCCGGCCGGCGGCAGTCAGGCCGACCGGGCCGCCGCCACCGTCCGCGACCTCGAAGACTTCCGCCGCCGGCACGAGCTGGACCGGGTGGTGGTGGTCAACGTCTCGGCCACCGAACCGGTCGCCCGGCCGCACCCGGCGCACGCCGACCCGGCCGCCCTGCGGGCCGCGCTGGCCGGCCCCGACGAGGTGCTGCCGGCCAGCTCGCTCTACGCGTACGCGGCGGTGACGGCGGGCTGCCCGTACGTCGACTTCACCCCGTCCACCGGCCTGCGGCTGCCGGCGCTGCGCGCGCTGGCCGACGAGCGCGGCCTGCCGTACGCCGGGCACGACGGCAAGACCGGGGAAACCCTGGTCAAGTCGGTGCTCGCCCCGATGTTCGCGATGCGACACCTCGCGGTGCGCTCCTGGTCGGGGGTGAACCTGCTCGGCGGCGGCGACGGCGCCACGCTGGCCGACCCGGCCGCCAACGCCGCCAAGGTGGAGAGCAAGCAGCGGGTGCTCGGCGAGACCCTCGGCTACGAGCCGCAGGGCGGCACCCGGATCGAGTACGTCGAGGACCTCGGCGACTTCAAGACCGCGTGGGACCTGGTCACCTTCTCCGGTTTCCTGGGCACCGGGATGCGGCTGGAGTTCACCTGGCACGGCTGCGACTCCGCGCTGGCCGCGCCGCTGGTGCTCGACCTGGCCCGGCTCACCGCCGCCGCGCACGCCGCCGGGCACCGCGGGCCCCTGGCCGACCTGGCCTTCTTCTTCAAGGACCCGCTCGCCGCGCCCACCCACGCGCTGGCCGAGCAGTGGCACCGGCTGCGGGAGTTCACCCGCCGGCTGCACGCCGGAGGCAGCGATGCCCAGCCCGGCTGACCTGGCGGAGCTGGTCCGCGCGCCGGCCGCGCTCTCGGTCCCCGGGGACGTGCTCGCCGGGGCCGCGGCGGCCGGCACGCTGGGCCGGCGCACCCCCGCCCTGGCCGGCGCCTCGGTGCTGCTCTACTGGGCCGGCATGGCCGCCAACGACTGGGCTGACCGGCGGCTGGACGCGGTCGAGCGGCCGGAGCGGCCGATCCCCAGCGGCCGGGTCAGCCCGGCCGCCGCGTTCGGCCTCGCCGCCGGCCTCACCGCCGCCGGGCTCGCGCTGGCCACCGCCGCCGGCGGCCGGCGCGCCGCCGCGGTCGCGCTGCCGCTCGCGGCCACCGTCTGGGGATACGACCTGGCGGCCAAGAACACCGCCGCCGGGCCGGCCGTGATGGCCGCCTGCCGCGGGCTGGACGTGCTGCTCGGCGCGACGGGCGGGCGGCTGCGCCGGGCGGTGCCGGCGGCGGTCACCGTGGCCGCGCACACCTGGACGGTCACCGCGCTCTCCCGCCGCGAGGTCAGCGGCACCGACGCCCGGCTGCCGCTGCGGACGCTGGCCGGCACCGCCCTGGTCGCCGCCGCCGCCGGGGCCGGCCCGGCTCGTGGCCCGGAGCGGGACAGCCCGGGGACCGCCGGTCCGGCCCGGCGCGCCCGGGTTGCGGCGGCCCTGCCCGCCGTGCTCGCCGGCTGGTACGCCGCCCGCTACGGCCGGGCGCAGGCGCGGGTGGTCGCCGAACCCTCGGCCGGCCGGGTGCGCGCCGCGGTGGGCGCCGGGATCACCGGGCTGCCCGCGTTGCAGGGCGCGCTCGCCGCGCGCTCCGGCGCCGGGCTGCTCGGGCTGGCGGTGGCGGCGGCCGCGCCGCTGGGCCGCCGGCTGGCCCGGAAGGTCTCCCCGACATGACCGCCCGCCCCGATCCCGCCCCCGTGGCCCCGCCGCGCGCCACCGACCTGCGGTTCGGCTACGGCACCAACGGGTTCGCCAACCACCGGCTCGACGACGCGCTCGCGGTGATCGCCGACCTCGGCTACACCGGCGTCGCGCTCACCCTGGACCACGACCACCTCGACCCGTTCGCGCCCGGGCTGACCCGGCGGGTGGCCGCCGTCGGTCGCCGGCTGGCGGAACTCGGCCTCGCCGTGGTGATCGAGACCGGAGCGCGGTACCTGCTCGACCCCTGGCACAAGCACGCGCCCACGCTGCTGCACGACGACCCGACCCGGCGGGTGGAGTTCCTGCGCCGGGCCGTCCGGATCGGCGCCGACCTGGGCGCCGAGGCGGTCTCGTTCTGGGCCGGCGTACGCCCCGAACCGGTCGCCCCGGCCGCCGCCTGGGACCGGCTGGTCGCCGGCTGTGCGGTGGTGGTCGACGCCGCCGACGCGGCCGGGGTGCCGCTCGGCTTCGAGCCCGAGCCGGGCATGCTGGTCGAGGACATCGCCGGCTGGCGCCGGCTGCGCGACGCGCTCGGTGGGCCGGACGTCTTCGGCCTCACCCTCGACATCGGACACTGCCGCTGCCTGGAGCCCCGGCCGGTGCCGCAGTGCGTCCTCGACGTGGCCGAGCATCTGGTCAACGTGCAGATCGACGACATGCGCCGGGGCGCGCACGAGCACCTGGAGTTCGGCACCGGCGAGATCGACTTCCCGCCGGTGCTGCGCGCCCTCGCCGACGCCGGCTACCCCGGCCTGGTCGCCGTCGAGCTGCCCCGGCACTCGCACGCCGCACCCGCCGTCGCGGCCCGCTCGATCGACTTCCTGCGCGCCGCGGCCACGAGGGCCGTCCGGGCCGCCGGGAGCATCGGGGACGAGGTGCCAGCGCGGACCCTTCGCTCTGCTTCAACGGGCGCAATATCGGGCGGCGGTCGTACCCCTGGGCACATCGGGGACGAGGTGCCAGCGCGGACCCTTCGCTCTGCTTCAACGGGCGCAATATCGGGCGGCGGTCGTACCCCTGGGCACATCGGGGACGAGGTGCCAGCGCGGACCCTTTGCACTGCTTCAACGGACGCAACACCCGGCGTCCGCCACCCAGACACCGACCTGTGCGTGGAGTGAAGCAGAGCAAAGGGGCCGAGCGTGTGGTGGTCCGCGCAACAGCGCGAGGAAGGAGACGGCATGACACCGGATCGACTGCGGGCCGCGCTGCGCGAGGTGCCCGATCCCGACTGGCTGGCCGAGGCCCTGCGGCGGGTGGCCGCCGAGCCGGACAGCATCGGCCGCTGGTTCCCGGCGGCCGGCCGGCGCTGCGGCCGCCACGAGCTGGCCGACCTGCCCGGCTGGACCGCCGACGAGGCGGCCCGGGTGCTGCTGCTGACCACGCTGCCCACCCGCCACGCCGAGCACGCCGAGGCTCTCTACCGGCACGGCGACGCGGCCGAGAAGCGGGCCGTGCTGAAGGCGCTGCCGCTGCTGCCGATCGGCACGGCCGGGGTGCCGCTGCTGCACGACGCGATCCGCACCAACGACACCCGACTGGTCGCGGCCGCCCTCGGCCCGTACGCCCGGCACCTGGACCCGGCGACCTGGCGGCAGGCGGTGCTCAAGTGCGTCTTCACCGGCGTGCCGCTGGCCGTCGTGGCCGACCTCGACGGCCGCGCCGACGCCGAGCTGGCCGCGATGCTGGCCGCGCTGGCCGCCGAACGGCAGGCCGCCGGCCGGAGCATGCCGGCCGACGCCACCGACCTGCTCGACCGGCTCACCGCCGGCTCCGGCCGGCCCACCGCCAGGGAGGCGTGATGCGCATCTTCGACCCGCACATCCACATGACCTCGCGCACCACCGACGACTACGAACGGATGGCCGCGGCCGGGGTACGCGCGGTGGTCGAGCCGGCGTTCTGGCTGGGCCAGCCCCGCACCAGCGCCGACTCGTTCGCCGACTACTTCGACTCGCTGATCGGCTGGGAGCCGTTCCGGGCCGGCCAGTTCGGCGTCCGGCACCACGCCACGATGGCGCTCAACCCCAAGGAGGCCAACGACCCGCGCTGCCGCCCGGTGCTCGACCTGCTGCCGCGCTACCTGGAGAAGGACGGCGTGGTGGCGGTCGGCGAGATCGGCTACGACTCGATGACCCCGGAGGAGGACGACGCGTTCGCCGCCCAGCTCGCCCTCGCCGTCGCGCACGACCTGCCGGCGCTGGTGCACACCCCGCACCGGGACAAGGCCCGGGGCGTCGAGCGGAGCCTCGCGGTGGTCGCCGAGAGCGGCATCGAGCCGGGCCGGGTGGTGCTCGACCACCTCAACGAGGTGACCGTGAAGCTGGTCCGGGACACCGGCTGCTGGCTCGGCTTCTCCATCTACCCGGACACCAAGATGTCCCCGCCCCGGATGGTGGAGCTGCTGCGGTCGTACGGGACCGAGCGGATGCTGGTCAACTCGGCGGCCGACTGGGGCCGCTCCGACCCGCTGCTCACCCGGGCCACCGGCGAGGCGATGCTGCTCGCCGGGTTCAGCGCCGATGACGTCGACCGGGTGCTGTGGCGCAACCCGGTCGAGTTCTACGGCCAGTCCGGGCGGCTCGACCTGACCGACCTCGACCTCGCCGACGTCGACCCGCCCACCGGCACGTACGCCGGCAACTCGATCCTGCGCGGGGGCAGCTGATGCGGCTGCGGCACGCCGGCGGCACCACCGTCCACCTCGGCTACTGCACCAACGTGCATCCCGCCGAGGAGCTCGCCGGCGTCCTCGCCCAACTGGACCGCTACGCCCTGCCCGTCCGGGAGGCGCTCGGCGCCGACCTGCTCGGCCTCGGGTTGTGGCTGGCCGCCCCGGTCGCCGCCGAGCTGGCCGCCGATCCCGCGGCCCGCCGCCGGCTGCGCGCCGAACTGACCGCCCGCGGTCTGGAGGTGGTCACCCTCAACGGCTTCCCGTACGCGGCCTTCCAGGCCCCGGTGGTCAAGGGCGACGTCTACCACCCGGACTGGACCACCGGACGACGGCTCGGGTACACCCTCGACCTGGCCCGGGTGCTGGCCGACCTGCTGCCCGACGACGCGGCCCGGGGCTCGATCTCCACCCTGCCACTGGCCTGGCGGGCGCCCTGGGACGCCACCCGGGCGGACGCCGCCCGTCGCCGGCTCGACCAGCTCGCGGCCGGTCTCGCCGCCGTCGAGCGGAACACCGGCCGGCCGATCCGGGTCGGCTTCGAGCCGGAACCCGGCTGTCTGGTGGAGAGCACCGGGCAGGCGGTCGGGGTACTGTCCGGTATGGACACTGAGCGGCTCGGCGTCTGCCTCGACCTGGCACACCTCGCCTGTGCCTGGGAGGAGCCGGCCGCGGCGCTGGCCCGGCTCCGGGCCGCCGGCCTGCCGGTGGTGAAGGTGCAGGTGTCCGCCGCCATCGAGGCGCCGGCCGCGGCGACGTCCGCGCTGCGCCGCTGGGTGGAGCCGCGCTTCCTGCACCAGACCCGCGCCGCCGGCTGCGCGGGCGCGGCCGACCCGGCCCACCCGGCCCACGCCGCGGACGACCTGGACGCCGCCCTCGACGCCCGGCTGCCCGGGGCCTGGCGGGTGCACTATCACGTGCCGCTGCACGCCCCGCCCGAGGAGCCGCTGGGCTCGACCCTGCCGGTGCTGCGCGCCGCGCTGGCCGCGCTCTACGCCGGTCCGGAGGCCGGCTGCGACCACCTCGACGTCGAGACGTACACCTGGGGGGTGCTGCCCGAGGCGCGGCGGCCGCGCACCGACGCGGAGCTGGCCACCGGCATCGCCGCCGAGCTGGCCTTCGCCCGCGACGAGCTGCTCGCGCTCGGCCTCGCGCCACTGAAGAGCGAGGTGCCGGCATGAGCAGGCGACTGGTGGTGCTGGACGTGGTCGGGCTGACCCCGCGGCTGCTGGCGCACATGCCGCGGCTGCGCGCGGTCGCCGACGCCGGGTTCCGCGCCGAACTCGGCACGGTGCTGCCCGCGGTGACCTGCTCGGTGCAGTCGACCTTCCTCACCGGGGCGCTCCCGGCCGAGCACGGCATCGTCGGCAACGGCTGGTACTTCCGGGATCTCGGTGAGGTGCTGCTCTGGCGGCAGCACAACGCCCTGGTGGGCGGCGAGAAGCTCTGGCAGGCGGCCCGCCGGGCCGAGCCCGGCTACACGGTGGCCAACGTCTGCTGGTGGTACGCGATGGGCGCGGACGTGGACTGGACGGTCACCCCCCGCCCGGTCTACCACGCCGACGGGCGCAAGGACCCGGACTGCTACACCGACCCGCCGGAGCTGCACGACGCGTTGACGGAGCGGCTCGGCACCTTCCCGCTCTTCACCTACTGGGGCCCGGGGGCCGGGCTGGCCTCGTCGCGGTGGATCTGCCGGGCGGCCGAGCAGATCCTCGCCGACCAGGCCCCGGACCTCACCCTGGTGTACGTCCCGCACCTCGACTACGACCTGCAACGGTTCGGCCCCTCGTCGCCCCGGGCCGCCGCCGCGGCGGCCGAGCTGGACGCGGTGCTCGGGCCGCTGCTCGATGCCGCCGCGGCCCGGGACGCGACCGTGGTGGTGCTCTCCGAGTACGGCATCACCGACGTCTCCCGTCCGGTCGACGTCAACCGGCTGCTGCGTGCCGAGGGGTTGCTCCGGGTGCACACCCAGGCCGGGATGGAGTACCTCGACCCGTGGACCTCGCGGGCGTTCGCGGTCGCCGACCACCAGGTCGCGCACGTCTACGTCCGGGACCCGGCCGACGTGCCGGCGGTGGCGAAGCTCTGCGCCGGGCTGCCCGGGGTGGCCGAGGTGCTCGACGCCGACGGCAAGGCGGCGCACGGGCTGGACCACCCGCGCGCCGGCGAACTGGTGCTGGTGGCCGAGCCGGACGCCTGGTTCACGTACTACTACTGGCTCGACGACGACCGCGCGCCGGACTTCGCCCGGCTGGTGGAGATCCACCGGAAGCCGGGTTACGACCCGGCCGAGCTCTTCTTCGACCCGGCCGCCCCCGGGGCGGCGAAGCGGCGCGCCGCGGTGGCGCTGGCCCGCAAGAAGCTCGGCCTGCGCTACCTGATGAGCGTGGTCGGGCTGGACGCGGGCGCCCGGGCGGTGCGCGGCTCGCACGGGCGGCTGCCGGCCGACCCGGCGGACGCCCCCGTGTTCCTCTGCTCCGACCCGGCGGCGGCCCGGGACCGGATCGCCGCCACCGAGGTCAAGGCGCTGCTGCTGGAGCTGGCCGGGCTGTCGCCGGTCCGGTCGGCGGGCGAGCCGACGGGGGAGGCGCCGTGACGGTGACCGTGGCACCGACCGACACGAGCGGGCTGCGTGCCCGGTTCGACGCCGAGTTGGCCGCGTTCCTCGAACGGCAGGGCCCGGAGTGGCCGGACGGCGCGCCCCGCGGCGTCTTCACCGCGCTGCACCGGTTCGTGCTGGCCGGCGGGAAGCGGCTGCGCCCGCTCTTCTGCTACTGGGGTTGGCGCGGCGCCGGCGGCGCGGACGGCACCCCGATCGTGATGGCCGCCGCGGCGCTGGAGCTCTTCCACGCCTTCGCGCTGATCCACGACGACATCCTGGACGGCAGTGACCGGCGCCGCGGCGAGCCGTCGGTGCACCGGCTCTTCGCCGACCTGCACGCCCGCTCGTCCTGGCGCGGCGACCCCGAGGCGTACGGGCGCAACACGGCGCTGCTCTGCGGGGACCTCTGCGCCGCCTGGTCGGACCAGATGTTCCACGAGTGCGGGCTGAGCACCGAGCAGGTGCACCGGGGGTACGCGGTCTTCGCGCTGATGCGCACCGAAGTGATCGCGGGGGAGTACCTCGACCTGGTCTCCGGGGTGGGCGACGGGTCGGTGGCCAGCGCGCTGACGGTGATCCGGATGAAGGCGGCCCGCTACACGGTCACCCGGCCGTTGCAGATCGGCGCGGCGCTGGCCGGCGCCGGGCCGGAACTGCTCGCCGCGCTGGCCGAGTTCGGTGACCCGCTCGGGGACGCTTTCCAGCTCCGCGACGACGTGCTCGGGGTCTTCGGCGATCCGGCGGTCACCGGCAAGTCGGTTCTGGACGACCTGCGGGAGGGCAAGCCCACGGTGATGATGGCGCTGGCCCGCAGTGCCGCCGACCGAACGCAGACGGCCCGGCTGCGGGAACTGTTCGGCAATCCGGCGTTGGACGCCGACGGCGCGGCCGAGCTGCGCGGGATCATCGAGAGCACCGGCGCCCGAGAGCGGATCGAGCAGATGATCCGGGTCCGCGCCGACGCCGCGCTGACCGCGCTGGCGAGCGCCCCGCTGGACGGCGAGACCCGGGCCGCGCTCGAGGGCCTGGCCGGCCAGGCGGTGAACCGCCGGCTCTGAGCCCCGCGGGGGATCGAGCCGGGAGCCCGTTCTGGTCGGGCCCGGGGCCGGCCGGCCGGCGGCGGCGAGCCCACTTTCGCACGGATCGACGAAAGTCCATTCTGGATCCGCAGAAGGTATGGACACATCGACGTCCGCAATTTAATGTCGTGCCCAACACGAACCTGTTTCGTCGAGGTGAACCGGCGGCGCGGTAACCCATCGACTGGTGACCTCCGAGACGTGGCCCCACCGACCGGTGGTCACGGCCGGCCGGGATCGGCACCCGGCGGGCCGCCGCATCCCCCCGCTACGGCATCCGGCGCGACGGCGCGCGCCCCGCCCTGGCAGTCACTCGTCAGGAAGGGACAGCTCAACGATGTCCACCACGGACGGCTCCAACCACCGACCCCGACGATGGTTCTCCGCCGGCTCGGCACTGCTCCTGGTCGCCGCGGCCGGCACGGTCACCCTCGGCGCCGGCCCGGCCGCGCTCGGCGGCCCGGCTCCCGCGCAGGCCCACCCGATCAACGGCACCGACTTCCAGCAGGTCGAACTCGCCCGCGGCGTGGCCGAGATGGGCGAGCCGATGTCGCTGGCCGTGCTGCCGGACCGCTCGGTGCTGCACACCGCCCGCAACGGCACCCTGCGCCGCACCGACTCGGCCGGCACCACCTCGGTGATCGGCACGATCCCGGTCTACACCCACGACGAGGAGGGCCTGCAGGGCGTCGGGGTCGACCCGAACTTCGCCAGCAGCCGGCACATCTTCCTCTACTACGCGCCGCCGCTGTCCACCCCCGCCGGGGACGCCCCGGCCACCGGCAGCGACTTCTCCGCCTGGCAGGGCGTGAACCGGCTCTCCCGGTTCACCCTCAACGCGGACTTCACGCTCAACCAGGCCAGCAAGGTCGACGTGCTGGACGTACCGGCCGACCGCGGGCTCTGCTGCCACGTCGGCGGGGACATCGACTTCGACGCCGCCGGCAACCTCTACCTGTCCACCGGTGACGACACCAACCCGTTCGACTCCGCCGGGTACGCGCCGATCGACGAGCGCACCAACCGCAACCCCGGCTACGACGCGCAGCGCAGCGCAGCCAACACCAACGACCTGCGCGGCAAGATCCTGCGGATCAAGGTGAACGCGAACGGGACGTACTCGATCCCGGCCGGCAACATGTTCGTCGACTCCGACGCGCGGACCCGGCCGGAGATCTACGCGATGGGCTTCCGCAACCCGTTCCGGATGAGCGTGGACAAGGCCACCGGCATCGTCTACGTCGGCGACTACGGTCCGGACGCCGGCTCCACCAGCGCCACCCGCGGCCCCGCCGGCCAGGTCGAGTTCAACCGGGTCACCGGCCCGGGCAACTACGGCTGGCCGTACTGCACCGGGACGAACACCAGCAACGAGACCTACAACGAGTGGAACTTCGCCACCAACGCCACCGGCCCCAAGTTCAACTGCACCGGCGGGCCGACCAACAACTCGTTCCGCAACACCGGGCTGCCCACCCTGCCCGCGGCCAAGCCGTCCTGGATCCGGTACGGCGGCGACGCCGGCACCCCGCCCGAGTTCGGCGGCGGCTCCGAGTCGCCGATGGGTGGGCCGGTCTACCGGTACAACGCCGCGTCGACCTCGACCACGAAGTTCCCGCAGTCGTTCGACGGGCAGTTCTTCGCCACCGAGTTCGGCCGGGGCTGGATCAAGCCGATCCACGTCAACGCCGACGGCTCGCCGGGCACCATCGACGCCTTCCCGTGGACCGGCAAGCAGGTGATGGACTCGGCCTTCGGCCCGGACGGCGCCTACTACGTGCTCGACTACGGCACCGGCTACTTCAACGGCGACGCGAACTCCGCGCTCTACCGCTTCGACCACATCGGCGGCGGCAACCGGGCGCCGACGGCGGCGGCCAGCGCGAACCGGACCTCGGGCGCCGCCCCGCTGACCGTGACCTTCTCCTCGGCCGGCTCGTCCGACCCGGAGGGCGGCGCGCTGACGTACGCCTGGGCCTTCGGCGACGGCACCAGTTCCACGGCGGCCAACCCGACGAAGACGTACACGGCCAACGGGACGTACACCGCCACGCTGACCGTGCGCGATCCGCAGGGCGCCACCGGCAGCGCCAGCGTGGTGATCAACGTCGGCAACACCGCGCCCACGGTGAGCATCAACAGCCCCGGCAACGGGCGGCTCTTCTCCTACGGCGACACGGTGCCGTTCAACATCACCGTGACCGACCCGGAGGACGGCACGATCGACTGCACCAAGGTCAAGATGACCTACGTGCTCGGCCACGACCAGCACGGACACCAGATCACCTCGCAGAACGGCTGCTCCGGCGCGATCACCATCCCGGTCGACGGCGAGCACGACGAGGCGGCGAACATCTTCGCCATCTTCGACGCCGAGTACACCGACGCGGGCGGGCTGACCACGCACACCCAGCACACCCTCCAGCCCCGGCACCGGCAGGCCGAGCACTTCAAGACCTCGTCGGGGATCAACACCTTCGACAAGGCCACCGCCGAGGGCGGCAAGACCGTCGGTGACATCAACAACGGCGACTGGATCGCCTTCCAGCCGTACCAGCTCGGCAACGTCACCTCGTTCACCGCCCGGGTCTCCTCGGCCGGCGCGGGCGGCACCCTGCAGATCCGGGCCGGCTCGGCCACCGGCACGGTGCTCGGCTCGGCCACGGTGCCGGTGACCGGCGCGTGGGACACCTTCACCACGGTGACCGGGACGGTGGCCGGTGCGCCGGCCGGCACCACCACGCTCTACCTGACCTTCGCCGGCTCGGGCACCGGGGCGCTCTACGACGTGGACGCCTTCACCCTGAACACCGGCACCGGCAGCGGCGGCACCGGCCCCATCCGGGGGCTGGGCGGCAAGTGCCTGGACGTGCGCAACGCGGCCACCGCCGACGGTACGCAGATCCAGATCTACACCTGCAACGGCACCGCGGCGCAGACGTGGACGGTGACGCCGAACTCGACGGTCCGGGCGTTGGGTAAGTGTCTGGACGTCTCCGGTGGTGGTTCGGCGGACGGTACGAAGATCCAGTTGTGGACGTGCAACGGCACGGGTGCGCAGAACTGGTCCGCGCAGGCGGACGGGACGGTGCGTAATCCGCAGTCGGGCAAGTGCCTGGACGTCTCCGGCAACAACTCCGCCGACGGCACCGCGGTGCACCTGTGGACCTGCACGGCGGCCGCCAACCAGAAGTGGACCCTGCCCTGAGTTGACCGGAGGGGTCGCCCGTCCCGGCGTACGGTCGGTACCGGGGGCCCCTCCTGACCGGAATTGGGAGAGCGACATGCGCAGACTCCTCCGACCCGTCCTCGGCGCGGCCACCGCCGTCCTCGCCGCCCTCGCCTGCACCACCCCGGCCACCCCGGCCAGCGCCGCCGACGCCCCCTACGACGTGCTGGTCTTCTCGAAGACCGCCGGGTTCCGGCACGACTCCATCGCGGTCGGCACCCAGGCCATCCGCGACCTCGGCGCGGCGAACAACTTCACCGTCACCGCCACCGAGGACGCCGCCCAGTTCACCACCGCCAACCTCGCCCGGTTCGAGGCGGTGGTCTTCCTCAACACCACCGGCGACGTGCTCAACGCCAGCCAGCAGACCGCCTTCGAGTCGTACATCGGCTCCGGCGGCGGGTACGTCGGCGTGCACGCCGCCGCCGACACCGAGTACGGCTGGTCCTTCTACGGCAACCTGGTCGGGGCGTACTTCGCCTCGCACCCGCACATCCAGCAGGCCAACGTCAAGGCGGAGAACCGGGCGCACGCGGCCACCGCGCACCTGCCGCAGACCTGGACCCGCACCGACGAGTGGTACAACTACCAGACCAACGCCCGCTCCACCGCCCGGGTGCTGGCCACCCTGGACGAGTCGTCCTACTCGGGCGGCTCGATGGGCGCCGACCACCCGCACGCCTGGTGCAAGACCTACAGCGGCGGCCGGGCCTTCTACACCGGCGGCGGGCACACCCAGGCGTCGTACGCGGAGCCCGCGTTCCGCGCCCACCTGCTCGGCGGCATCCGGTACGCGGCCGGCCGGGCCAAGGCCGACTGCCGGCCCGAGACCGGCTACAGCACGCTCTACAACGGCTCGACCAGCGGCTGGTCCCAGGCCGGGCCGGGCAGCTTCAGCAACAGCGACGCCACCCTCACCTCCGTCGGTGGGATGGGTCTGTACTGGTACAGCGCGAAGCAGTTCACCAACTACTCCCTCAAGCTGGACTGGCGGCTCGCCGGCGACGACAACTCCGGCGTCTTCATCGGCTTCCCACCATCGAGCGACCCCTGGTCGGCGGTGAACAACGGCTACGAGATCCAGATCGACGCCACCGACGCGGTCGACCGGACCACCGGCGCGGTCTACACCTTCAAGTCCGCCGACATCGCCGCCCGGGACGCCGCGCTGAACCCGCCGGGGGAGTGGAACACCTACGAACTGCTCGTCGAGGGCGAGCGGCTCCAGGTCTTCCTGAACGGTGTGAAGATCAACGATTTCACCAACACCGATCCGGCCCGCTCGCTCGCCGGTCACATCGGCATCCAGAACCACGGCACCGGCGACGACGCCTCGTTCCGCAACATCCGGATCAAGGAGCTGGGCACCACCCCGCCGCCGACCGGCAACACCACCGTCCAGGCCGAGGCGTTCAGCTCGGCCAGCGGGGTCACCCCGTTCAGCAAGGCCGGGGCGAACGGCGGCCAGACGCTCGGCTACATCGACCCGGGCGACTGGGCGGCGTACAACGGGCTCGACCTGACCGGGGTGACCTCGTTCCGGGCGCGGATCGTCTCCGGCGGCCCGGGCGGCACCATCCAGGTGCGCACCGGCTCCACCACCGGCACGGTGCTCGGCTCGGTCGCGGTGCCGAACACCGGCAGCTGGACCACCTTCGCCGACGTCAGCACGAACCTCTCCGGCGTCCCGGCCGGCGCCCAGAACCTCTACCTGACCTTCACCGGCTCGGGCTCGGGGCTCTTCGACGTGGACGACTTCACCCTGGTGAAGTCCAGCGGCGGCGGCACCGGCACCGGGCCGATCCGGGGGCTGGGCGGCAAGTGCCTGGACGTGCGCAACGCGGCCACCGCCGACGGTACGCAGATCCAGATCTACACCTGCAACGGCACCGCGGCGCAGACGTGGACGGTGACGCCGAACTCGACGGTCCGGGCGTTGGGTAAGTGTCTGGACGTCTCCGGTGGTGGTTCGGCGGACGGTACGAAGATCCAGTTGTGGACGTGCAACGGCACGGGTGCGCAGAACTGGTCCGCGCAGGCGGACGGGACGGTGCGTAATCCGCAGTCGGGCAAGTGCCTGGACGTCTCCGGCAACAACTCCGCCGACGGCACGGTGGTGCACCTGTGGACCTGCACCGGCGCGGCGAACCAGCGGTGGACCCTGCCCTGATCCCTGCGCCAGATCGGGCCCCCTGCACTCCGCAGGGGGCCCGTCGCCGGCCTGCGGGTCGCCGCATCGGGCCGGGAGTTGACCGGCGGGGATAGCGGGTGGCGGTGACCGGACGCCACGGGTCGCGCTGTTCCGGAGGCTGATCCGGGCGGTGGCGCCGGGTGGTGGTGACCGGCCGCCACCGGCCGCGCTTTTGCGAGCGTGATGACTCAGCGGCATATTTATGACTCCGCGGTATCACGCGCAGCGGGATGTCCCCGCTCGGACCGCGACACGCCGGGCAGGTGTCCGCCCGACCCGGACCGCCGGGGTCGCCCGCCACCCGCTGCCGCCGTCCGCCACCCGCTACCCCCCGGCCGCCGACCGCGCCGCCCGTCCGCCGTCCGCCGTCCGCCCGTCCCCCGTCCCCCGTCCGCCGCCCGGCCGCCCGTCCGCCGCCAGGGTCCGGCCCGGCTCCGGCGGGGCCTTCCGTGCCGGTCGCGGCGGACCTAGAGTGAGGGCGGCGACCGTGGCGGTGGCCGGCGGCCCGGCGGGAGGCGCAACCCTCCGGGCCCAGGTGCGGCACGCACCCGCCGGCATCCCGCCGCGTCCGCCGTGCACCGCCGGTCACCCTCGCCCCGGTCCCGCAGGTACGGAATCCCCATCACGACAGGGGAGAAGGACAATGGCGCGACCCATCACGCTCTTCACCGGCCAGTGGGCCGACCTTCCGTTCGACGAGGTCTGCCGGCTCGCCTCCGAGTGGGGCTACGACGGGCTGGAGATCGCCTGCTGGGGCGACCACTTCGAGGTCGACAAGGCGCTGGCCGACGAGTCGTACGTCGACCGCAAGCGGGAGACCCTCGCCAAGCACAACCTGAAGGTGTACGCGATCTCCAACCACCTGGTCGGCCAGGCCGTCTGCGACCACCCGATCGACGAACGGCACCAGGGCATCCTGCCCGCCCGGATCTGGGGCGACGGCGAGCCGGAGGGAGTGCGCCAGCGGGCCGCCCAGGAGATCAAGGACACCGCCCGGGCCGCGGCGAAGCTCGGCGTGCAGACCGTCATCGGCTTCACCGGCTCGTCCATCTGGCACACCCTGGCGATGTTCCCGCCGGTGCCGCCGTCGATGATCGAGAAGGGCTACCAGGACTTCGCCGACCGGTGGAACCCGATCCTCGACGTCTTCGACGAGGTCGGGGTGCGCTTCGCCCACGAGGTGCACCCGAGCGAGATCGCCTACGACTACTGGACGACGAAGCGGACGCTGGAGGCGATCGGCCACCGGCCCGCGTTCGGGCTGAACTGGGACCCGTCGCACTTCGTCTGGCAGGAGCTGGACCCGGTGAACTTCATCTTCGACTTCGCCGACCGGATCTACCACGTCGACTGCAAGGACGCGAAGGTACGCACCGGGGACGGCCGGCGTGGCCGGCTCGCCTCCCACCTGCCCTGGGCGGACCTGCGGCGGGGTTGGGACTTCGTCTCCACCGGCCACGGTGACGTGCCCTGGGAGGACTGCTTCCGGGCGTTGAACGCGATCGGCTACGACGGCCCGATCTCCATCGAATGGGAGGACGCCGGCATGGACCGGCTGGTCGGCGCCCCCGAGGCGCTCCAGTTCGTCCGCCGGCTCGCCTTCGACGCCCCGGCCGCGGCTTTCGACGCCGCCTTCAGCAGCAAGGACTGACGCGTGACGCGAGGGGCCGCGCCCGGTGTTCCCGGACGCGGCCCCTGCTGCGGTGTCGGGTCCGTCAGCCCCGCAGACCCGACATGTGCTGGAAGCTGACCTCCGCGTAGCGCAGCGACCGGCCCGGGTCGGCGGCGCCGCCCGGCGCGTTGTCCTGCTCCCACATCGGGTTGTGGTAGCCCTTGGCGCCCATGTTGGCGAAGAAGTTCCCGTAGTCGATGTCGCCCTGGCCGAGCGGCACCATGTCGTACCCGGCGCTGCTGGCCGGGTTGAACGCGCCGTCCTTGGCGTGGAACAGCGGGAACCGGATGGGCTGGGCGGCGACCACGGCCAGCGGGTCGAAGATGCTGGTCTGGGTCACCCCGTCCGGGTCGGTGTAGCTGCGGAACCGGTGCTGGGCCACGTGCGCCCAGTAGATGTCCATCTCGAACCAGACCCACTCCGGGTTGGTGTGCGCGATGAAGTACTCCAGCTTGCGGACGCCCGAGGACCGGGTCGGCCGGCCCTGCGCGTCCAGCGGCCCGCTGTCGAGCAGGAAGTTGTACGCCGCGTCGTGGTTGTGCGTGTAGAGCTTCAGCCCGCGGGCGGCGGCCATCTCCCCGAAGGTGTTCCACCGGTCGACGGCGGCGTCCCAGTCGGCCTTGTAGTTGCTGCCGGTCGGGTCGCTGCCGGTGCCGATGTGGCTCATGCCGAGGATCTCGGCGGTGTCGAGCGTCCGCTCGAACGCGGCGATGGTGTCCGGCGTGACGGTGCCCGGGATCGAGGCGTGCGAGCCGTTGGCCCGCAGCCCGTTGTCGTCCAGGATCTTCCGGATCTCCGCCGGCGTGATCTGCCGGCCGAGGATGGAGGTGTGCTGGGTGTAGCCGGCGAACTCCACCTCCTTGTAGCCGATCTCGGCGAGCCGGGCGAGCACCCGCTCGAAGCCGTACGCCACTCCACTGGTGTCCGGTGCGGCGCCGATCCGGTCCCGGACGCTGTAGAGGATGATGCCGCGCTTGCCGGCGGGGACGAGCAGACCGTTGCCGTTGGCGCCGGCGGCGGAGGCCCAGCCGGTGGCTCCGACGGCGGCCGCGCCGGCGACGCCGGCGAGGGTGCCGAGCATCCGGCGACGGCTCATGCCGTGCTGACTGTCGTTCATGCTGCTGCCTTTCTCGGTGCTGGGACGGGGGCCCGGGCCGGGTCACCGTCGGTGACCCGGCGCACGGGTTGATCGGGATCTGCCGGGGCCGCCGGGTGACGGCCCGCGGTCACGGCGTCAGGGCGCGACGCCGATGCCCTGGCCGGCGAACTCGACCCAGTTCAGGTTGCCGAAGCCGCTGGCCGGGCCGCCGGGGACGGTGGTGAAGACGAGGTAGAGCCGGTGCGTGCCGCCCGGGTCGGTGATCGGCACGGTGGTGCTGGTGAAGGCGTTGTTGCCGGTGGTCGCGTTGACCGTGGCGGTGCCCAGCAGCGGGCCGCTGGGAGAGCCCAGCCGCAGCTGGACGGCGAACCGGGGCTGCCCGGCGGTGGCGGCGCTGCCCCCGGAGGTGCGCAGGGTGACCGACTGCATGTTGTGCAGGTTCACCGTGTTGTTGATCGCGATCCAGTCGCCCGGGTCGAGGCTGCCGCGTTGCTGCCCGCCGCCGGTGTCGGCGCTGGTGCCGACGGTGGTGCCGGACTGGTCCGTGGCGAACTCGACCTCCTGCCGCTTGGCCTGGATGATCTGCTGGTCCACCGTGGTCAGCGCCGGCTGGCCGTTCGCCCCCTGGTCGGTGTAGGACGCGCTGACCACGCCGTAGATGTAGCCGCCGTGCGACGCGTCGTCCGGGTCGGTGGGCAGGACGCCCGAGCAGCCGAACTGGTTGGCCTCACCGTGGCCGTGGCTGTCGTGGCCGAGGACGAAGGTCACCTCGACCTTGGCGCAGTCGACCGGGCCGTCCTCCGGGTCGGTGACCGTCACCGACCACGGGATCCCGTCGCCCCACTCGAAGAAGCCGCCCTCGATCGGGGTGTTGACGGTCACGGTGGGCGCGGTGTTGCCGACCGTGATCGTGGTGTTCGCCGACGCGCTCTTGCCGCTGGAGTCGGTCACCGTGAGCCGCGCGGTGTAGACGCCGTTGGCGGTGTAGGTGTGCGTCGGGTTCGGGTCGACCGAGTCGGTGCTGCCGTTGCCGTCGAAGTCCCAGGCGAACGAGATGGAGTCCGCCGGGTCCGGGTCCTTCGAGCCCTCGCTGCTGAACGACACGGTCAGCGGTGCGGTGCCGTTGGTCCGGTCGGCCGTGAGCACGGCGTTCGGCGCCCGCAGGCCCTTGACGTAGCTGAACTTCAGCATCGCCGCGTCCGGGTTGATGTTGAAGAACCCGTCGCCGTACGTCAGCAGGTAGAAGTTGCCGTCCGCGCCCCACTTCATGTCCATCGGGTTGTCGCAGAGGAACGGCTTCGCCGGCGTGGTCGGCGCCTGCCCGCAGTTGAGCACGTTGTTGATCTTCAGGATGTCGCCCTGGCCGTCGAGCCGGATCTCCTTGAGCGTGTCCCGGGTGAACTCACCGAAGAAGATCGCGCCGTCGAAGTACGCGGGGAACTTCGTCTCCGACCTCAGCTCCGGGTCGTAGTCGTAGCGCGCCGCGCCGTGCGGCCCGACGCCGCCCGTGCCCAGCTCCGGGAAGAGCACCGGGCAGGTCTGCGTCGGGGTGGACAGGTAGGACTCCGGGCACGGGGTCGGGGCCTGGAACGAGTACCAGAGCTCCGACCTCTCCACCGCCGGCAGGTCGGTCAGGCCGGTGTTGTGCCGGGAGGTGTTCCTCGGCGCCGCGCAGTCGAACGGCGCCACCGGAGAGATCGGGCTGGTGGTCCAGTTCATCTCGATGTACGGCAGGTTCGGCTGCACGCACATCGGCCAGCCGTAGTTGGCCGGCTTGTCGACCACCATCATCCGGCCGGTGCCCGCCGGTCCCCGGCCCACCGCGGCGGTCGAGGAGTCGGGGGAGTAGTCGGTGATGTACGCGACGTCGTTCTTGTCGAGGGTGATCCGGAACGGGTTCCGGAAGCCCATCGCGTAGATCTCCGGCCGGGTCCTGTCGCCCGGGTCCTGCGCCTCGGCGAACATGTTGCCCGCCGGCACCGTGTAGCTGCCGTCCGCCTGCACCGAGATGCGCAGGATCTTGCCCCGCAGGTCGTTGGTGTTGGCGGAGCTGCGCCGGGCGTCGACGAAGGGCGCCTGGTAGACGCCGGTGGCGCTCACCGAGTCGTTGTGCGGGGAGAAGCCGCCGGAGCCACCGCCGCCGGCCGGGGTGTCGTCGCCGGTGACCAGCCAGAGGTTGTTCTTCGAGTCGAAGGCGATGTCGCCGGCCACGTGGCAGCAGGCGCCCCGGTCCACCGGCACCTGGAGGATCTTCTGCTCGCTGGCCAGGTCGAGCGAGGGCGTGTCACCGTCGACGAACTTGAACCGGGACAGCTGGAAGTACCCCTTCCACCGGTCCCACGCGGTCGGGTCGGTGCTGGTGGTCGGCGCGCCACCGGTGGGGGTGTCCAGCGGGGGCGCGTAGTAGAGGTAGACCCAGCGGTTGGTGGCGAACTCGCGGTCGATCGCCGGGCCGTACATCCCGTCCTCGCTGTGGGTGTAGACCGGGATCTGGGCCAGCACGGTGGTCTCGTTGCTCCGCGGGTCGTGCAGGCGTACGCCGCCGCGCCGGTCGGTCTGGATCACCCGGCCGTCGGGCAGCACGTCGAAGCCGATCGGCTCGTTGACGTTGGGCTGCGCCCCGATGACCTCCATCTGGTAGTTGGCCAGCACGGTGGCGCCACAGTCGCCGTTCGTCACGCCGGACGCCCACTGGATCGCGCCGGCGAGGTGCGCCCGCAGGTCGGTGCTGCCGTAGCTCTCCGGCGTCGCGCCGAGCCCGGTGTAGAAGGAGCGGCCGCCCTGGTAGTCCTTGCACCAGGTGACCGGGTGGTCGAAGCCCATCGTCCCGCCGGCGTACGACTTCTCGTCCACCGTGGCCAGGACGTGCGAGACGCCCCGGACGTTGGCGGCGAAGTTGTACCACCGGTCGGTGTGGTTCCAGCGCTCCGGCAGGGCCGCGGAGGCCGGGTGCACCCGGTCGGCGACGGTGACCGTGGCCGGGGCCGCCGCCGACGCGGCGCCCACCGCCCGGGTGCCGAGCACGTTGTCCAGGAAGGACCAACCGGGCTCGGCCTCGATCGCGGAGTGCACGCCGACGAAGCCGCCGCCGTCGCGGTAGTACCGCTCGAACGCGGCCTGCTGGGCGTCGGTGAGGACGTCGCCGGAGGTGTTCAGGAACACCACCGCGCGGAACTGCTTGAGGTGCGGTTCGTCGAACTTGCGGGCGTCGTCGGTCACCTCGACCGTGAAGCGCCGGTCGTTGCCGAGCTGGCGGATCGCGTCCACCCCGGCGGCGGTGGCGGCGTGGTCGCCGCCGGCGGACCGGGTGAAGACGAGAACCTTGTACTCGATGCCGTTGCTGTTCGGTGCTGGCGCGGCGAGCGCCGGCGTGGGGTGCTGCTGGGCGGTCGCGACGAGCGTCGCGCCGACGAGGGTGAGAAGGCTGAGGAAGGTGGTGGCCCTTCGGCCGATCGGTCTGCGCATCGAACCTCGCTCTGGTCGGGCGGGTCCGCCCCAGCGGCTCGGGACGTCGCTGAGGAGGTCGCGGGGGGTACCAAAGAGCCTGGCCAGGTTCTACGCAGGACGATATTTGCGCCTAGGACTAAAGAGAAGAGGCTGACGGCAGAAGTTTTCGATGTTCGGGCCGAACTTTTGCTCCAAACAGGCGAAAGTGGTGAGCGGCGCCCGTCCGTACGGCCGTGACGTGCCCGGACACACGCGAGCGGGCCGATCGCCTGGTGGCGATCGGCCCGCTCGCGGATGAGCTCAGAGGGTGCTGCCGCTGGTGCCCGAACTCGACGGCTTGCGGGACGTGGCGCCGGCCGACGTCGACCCGGAGATCGAGCCGGTCGAACTCGAGCCCGAGCTCGACGAGCCGGAGCCGGACTTGGCGCCGACGGTGGCCGGCGTGCCGGCGAACGCGTCGTCGGCGGCGGTCAACTCCTGCTTGCTGCCGTTGCCGCTGAGCTTCTCGCCCAGCTTCGACTGGCCGAGCTTGTCCTTGCCCTCGCTGTAGAGCCGGGTCGCCTGGGCCTGCGCGACGCCCGCCGCCTCCTGCACGGTGGGGTGGTCGAGCACCTTGCGGCCCCGGATCACCAACTCCTCGTACTTCTCCCGGCCGGCACGGGCGCCCAGGACGAATCCCGCAGCCAGCCCGCCAAGAAACATGATCTTTCCGCGCATGGCGGCTCCTTCCGTACCTGACGCGCCGTCGTCCCGCCGGTTACCCGGCGGGAGTGACCAACTCGCGCCTGCGTCCTCTGTCCGCAGCTAACTACCCATCCTGCTCTCCGCTCATACCTCCTTGTGCCGCGATGACGATTTGTCCCTTTTATTCGCAGTCGACACGGCGAGTCCGGCACCCCGGATCGGTGGGTAACCCCCTCGACCAACACCCCCCGGAGTCCTGTACTCTTGTCCCGTCGCACGGCGAAGGAGAGATCCGGAAACCGGGCAACACGGTCCCCCGTAGCTCAATTGGCAGAGCAGCCGGCTGTTAACCGGCAGGTTTTTGGTTCGAGTCCAAACGGGGGAGCCACTCCACTCGACGCCCGTCGGCACCGCCGGCGGGCGTTCGTCGTTTCCGAGCGAGGGCCGCCCCCGCACGGGCGGGCCCGTCCCGTTTCGCCCACCCCGATCCCGCTCAGCCGGCAGGATGGTCGATGTCGACTTAGACTCCGGCTGCGTCGATTGGTGCGTCGATTGTTGGGTGAGGGCGAATGTCCGGACGGGGCGGCAGGGTCACGCTGATCGCGCTGGCGGTCGTGCTCGCGTGGCTGGTCGTCGGCGCGCTCGCCGGCCCCTACTCGGGCCGGCTCGGGGAGGTCGCCACCAACGACAACGCCGCCTTCCTGCCCGCCGACGCCGAGGCCACCCGGGCCCAGGAACTGTCCGAGCGGTTCGTCGAGCGGCCGAGCACCCCGGCCCTGGTGGTCTACGAACGCACCGCCGGCATCACCGACGCCGACCGGCAGCGGGTGGCCGCGGACGCCGCCCGGTTCGCCGAGGTGCCCGGCGTGATCGGCCCGCTGCCCCCGCCGGTCCCCAGCCAGGACGGGCAGGCGTTGCAGGTGGTGGTGCCGATCGACGACGCCGACGGTGAGCGGATCGGCGTGGTGGTCGAGCAGTTGCGCGACATCGCCCGCGACGACCGGGACGGGCTGACCGTCGACGTGACGGGGCCGGCCGGCCTGCTGGCCGACCTGATCGAGGTCTTCGCCGCCATCGACGGCACGCTGCTGCTGGTCACCCTCTGCGTGGTGCTGGTGATCCTGCTGGTCGTCTACCGCAGCCCGATCCTCTGGATCTTTCCGCTGCTCGCCGCCGGGATGTCGTACGCGCTGGCCGCCGTCTTCGTCTACCTGCTCGCCGACACCGGCGTCATCACGCTCAACGGGCAGGCGCAGGGCATCCTCACCGTGCTGGTCTTCGGCGCCGGCACCGACTACGCGCTGCTGCTGGTCGCCCGCTACCGGGAGGAACTGCACCGGCACGCCCGGCCCTGGGACGCGATGCGCACCGCCTGGAAGGGCGCCGCCCCGGCGATCATCGCCTCCGGCGGCACCGTCATCCTCAGCCTGCTCTGCCTGCTGCTGTCCAGCCTGAACTCCAACCGGGCGCTCGGCCCGGCCGCCGCCATCGGCATCGCCGCCACCCTGCTGGTGATGCTCACCTTCCTGCCCGCCCTGCTGGTGCTCGGCGGGCGCTGGGCGTTCTGGCCGCGCCGGCCCCGCCGAGACGAGGCCGAACCGCGGGCCGAGCACGGCCTCTGGCGCCGGATCGCCGGCTTCGTGGCCCGCCGGCCCCGACCGGTCTGGCTGGTCACCGCGGTGGCACTGGCCGCCCTGGCGCTCGGCCTGACCCAGCTCAACGCGACCATCCTCGGCCAGTCCGACCTGTTCACCCAGCGCACCGACTCGGTGGCCGGGCAGGAGGTGATCGCCCGGCACTACCCGGCCGGCACCGGCAGCCCGGCCACCATCGTCACCAAGCAGCAGACCGCCGGGCCGGTCGCCGAGGTGGCCCGGGGCGTGCCCGGGGTGGCCGCGGTGCGCCCGGTCACCGAGCAGCGGGCCGGCCGGCCGGCGGAGAACGCGCCGCCGAAGGTGGTCGACGGCATGGTGCGGCTGGAGGCGACGCTGGCCGACCCGCCGGACAGCGACGGCGCCGAGCGGACCATCCGCGACCTGCGCGCGGCCGTGCACCGGGTGCCCGGCGCCGACGCGGTGGTCGGCGGCTTCACCGCGATCAACGTGGACACCGCGGACGCCTCGACCCGCGACCAGAACGTCATCATCCCGGTGGTGCTGGTGGTGATCGCGATCATCCTGGCCCTGCTGCTGCGCGCGTTGCTCGCCCCGGTCCTGCTGATCGCCACCGTGCTGCTCTCGTTCGCCGCGACGCTCGGGCTCTGCGCGCTGATCTTCCGGTACGTCCTGGACTTCCCCGGGGTGGACGCCTCGTTCCCGCTGTTCGCCTTCGTCTTCCTGATCGCCCTCGGCATCGACTACAACATCTTCCTGATGAGCCGGGTGCGGGAGGAGTCCGTCCGGCGGGGCACCCGGGCCGGGGTGCTGGTCGGCCTCGCGGTCACCGGCGGCGTGATCACCTCGGCCGGCGTCGTGCTCGTCGCGACCTTCTCGGCGCTGGCCGTCCTTCCGCTGGTGGTGCTCGTCGAGCTGGGCGTGGCGGTCGCGGTGGGCGTGCTCATCGACACCATCGTGGTCCGCTCGCTGCTGGTCCCGGCCCTGGCGTACGACATCGGGCCACGGGTCTGGTGGCCTGGCCGGCTGGCCCGGGCGAACGGCGAGCGGGAGGCGCGCCGTGCTGGCTGAGACCGACGTGGTGATCGTCGGCGGCGGCCTGGCCGGCCTCGCCGCGGCCCGGCGGCTGCACCGTGCCGGCGTGCCCTGGCGGCTGCTCGAGGCCGGCGGCCGGCTCGGCGGCCGGATCGCCACCGACGCCGTCGACGGCTACCTGCTCGACCGGGGCTTCCAGGTGCTCAACACCGCCTACCCGCGGCTCGGCACGCTGCTCGACGTCGACCGGCTCCGGCTCGGCCGGTTCACTCCCGGCGTGCTGGTGCGTAAGGGTGACGCGCTGGTCCGGCTGGTCAACCCGCTGCGCCAGCCGACGGGCGGGCCGCGCACCGCGCTGGCCGGGATCGGCTCGCCACTCGACCGGCTGCGGTTCGCCGCGCTCGCCGCCGGCTGCGCCACCCTGCCGCCCGGGCGGCTGCTCGCCGCGCCGGAGACCACCACCGAGGCGGCGCTGCGCCGGGCCGGCCTCTCCGACGCGATCATCGAGGAACTGCTCCGGCCGTTCCTCTCCGGCGTCTTCGTCGAGCGGGAGCTGGAGACCTCCAGCCGGGTGTTCGCGATGGTGCTGCGCTCGTTCGCCCGCGGCCGGATCGGCCTGCCCGCCGAGGGGATGGCCGCGCTGCCCCGGGCGATCGCCGACCCGCTGCCCGCGGACCTGATCGAGCTGGACACCCCGGTCGCCCAGGTCGCGCCCGGCCGGGTCCGCACCCAGGCCGGCGACATCGGCTGCCGCGCCGTCGTGGTCGCCGTCGACCCGCCGGCCGCGGCCGCCCTGCTGCCGGCCCTGGCGACGGTACGCATGCACAGCTACACGACGTACTACCACAGCACCGCCGAACCGCCGCTTGACGAGCCGATCCTGCTCGTCGACGGCGACCGCCGCGAGACCGTCGCCAACACCGTGGTGGTCAGCCGGGCGGCGCCCACGTACGCGCCGGCGGGGCGGCACCTGGTGGCCACCTCGGTGGTCGGCCCAACGGCCCCGCCCGAGCCGGCCGTCCGGCTCGAACTGGCCCGGCTCTACGGACGGTCCACCGCCGACTGGACCCACCTGACCACCGTGTCGATCCCCGCCGCGCTGCCCGCCGCGCCGCCGCCGCAGGGGCGGCTGCGCAAGCCGGTCGCGCTCGGCGACGGCCTGTTCGTGGCCGGTGACCACCGGGACAGCCCGTCCGTCCAGGGGGCGCTGGCGAGCGGCTGGCGGGCCGCCGGGGCGGTGCTGGCCGAGCTGCGGTCCGGCTGAGAAAGCGGGGTCCCCGCGGGGTTGATGATCACTTATCATCCTCGCCATGCCTGCACCCCTCCCGCCGCCCAACTTCGACGCCGCGGCGGCGTACCCCCAGGTCAGCGCGGTGCGCGCGGCGCTCGCCGCGCGGGACTGGCCGGCCCTGCGCGCGCAACTGGCCGAGCCGGACTGGCACGGCCGCACGATGCTGGTCGGCGAGGTCGGGGAGACCACCGACATCGAGGAGTTCCTCCGCGGGGTGCTGGCCCAGCAGCCGGACGACCCGCTGGCCGGGACGCTGCTCGGCGCGTACCTGATCCGCGCCGGCTGGCGGATCCGCTCCGCCCGCCGCGCCCAGTACGTCAGCCGGGAGCAGTTCGCCCAGTTCTTCGACCACCTGCGCCGCGCCGAGCAGGTGCTGATCGAGGTGACCGCCCGGCACCCCGACGACGCGGCGGCCTGGACACAGCGGATCACCAACGCCCGGGGCCTGCAGCTCGGCCAGGCCGAGGCGCGCCGCCGCTACGACCAGCTCGCCAAGCACCACCCGCACCACCTGCCCGCGCAGGCGTCCCTGCTGCAGCAGTTCTGCCCGAAGTGGAGCGGCACCTGGGAGCGGGCACACGGCTTCGCCCGGGAGTGCGCCGAGGCCGCCCCGGCCGGCGCGCCGAACGCCGTGCTGGTCGTCGAGGCGCACCTGGAGCAGGCGCTGGACCAGGACACCCTCGGCAAGGCCGGCACCCACCTGCGCAGCCCGCAGGTCAGCCGGGAGATCCACGAGGCGGCGCAGCGGTCGGTCTGGCACCCCGACTTCCGCAACGGCTGGGGCTGGGTCTGGGTGCGCAGCACCTTCGCCATGGCGTTCTGCCTGATGGAGGAGTGGACGTCGGCCGCGCAGCAGTTCCAGGCGATGGGGCCGCTCGGCCACGAGTCGATGTTCGGCTACATCGACGGCGACGAGACGAAGCAGTTCCAGCGGTTCCGCGACAAGGCGTACGCGAAGGGCGGCGTGGCATGATCCAGCACCTGGACGTGGACGGGGTGCCCACGCTGCTCGCCCCGACCGGCGGGCCGATGCGCGCCGGGCTGACCTTCCGGGTCGGCACCGCCGACGAGACGCTGGCCCGCAGCGGCGTCACCCACCTGCTGGAACACCTGGCGCTCGCCCCGCTCGGGATGGCCGACTACCACTTCAACGGGGCCACCTCGCCGGTCTTCACCACCTTCCACATGCAGGGGTCCGAGCAGGACATCGCCACCTTCCTCACCGCCGTCTGCGCCAACCTGACCGACCTGCCGACCGGGCGGCTGGAGGTGGAGAAGGAGATCCTGCGCACCGAGTGGAGCAGCCGGGGCGGCTCGCCGGTCGAGGCGGTGCCGCTGTGGCGGCACGGCGCCCGGGACTTCGGCCTGACCAGCTACCCGGAGTGGGGGCTCGGCGCGCTCACCGGCGACGACCTGCGGCAGTGGGCCGCCCGGTGGTTCACCCGGGAGAACGCGGTGCTCTGGATCGCCGGCGACCGGGTGCCCGCCGGGCTGCGGCTGGCGCTGCCCGCCGGCGTACGGCAGCCCGTGCCGGCGGCGTCGTCGGCGCTGCCGCGCACCCCGGCGTACTTCGTCTCCGGCTCGCGGGCGGTGGTGCTCGACGCGGTGGTGCGGCGCCGGACCGCCGCGAGCCTCTTCGCCGACGTGCTGGAGCGCGAGCTGTTCCGGTCGCTGCGGCAGGAGGGCGGCCTCTCCTACACCACCACCGCCGGCTACGACCCGCGCGGTGACGGGTACGCCAGCCTGCGCGCGCTCGCCGACGCGCTGCCCGAGAAGCAGGACGCGGTGCTCGGCGGCTTCGTCGACACCCTCGCCAAGCTCCGGGTCGGCCGGATCGAGCAGGGCGACCTGGACGCCTGCGTGGCCAAGCGGGAGGACTTCCTCGGCACCGCCGAGGTGGACGCCGCCCGGCTGCCGGCGTACGCCTGCAACGTGCTCACCGGGGAGCGCAACCTCACCGTCGAGGAGCACCGGGCCGAGCTGAAGGCGGTGACCGTCGCCGACCTGCACGAGGTGGCCCGGGAGGTGGCGGGGTCGGCGCTGCTGATGGTGCCGGAGGGGAACACCGCCGACTGGGCCGGGTTCGTCGAGGCGCCCACCTGCTCGGAGCGGATCGTGGACGGCACCGCGTACCGGGAGAGGGAGGGCGACGGCGAGCTGCGGGTCGGCGTCGACGGGGTGAGCTACGTCGGCCCGGGCGGCCCGCTCACCGTCACGTACGCCGACTGCGCCGTGCTGCTCGCCTGGCCGGACGGCGCCCGGCAGCTGATCGGGCCCGACGCCATCTCGATGCGGATCGAGCCCACCCTGTTCGAGCTGCACCCCGGCGCGATCCGGGTGGTCGACTCGCAGGTGCCGGCGGAGCGGCAGGTGGTCATGCCGGCCCGCGACCCGGAGCGGATCCCGCAGCCCCGCGCGACCGCCGCGGCGGCGGCCCCTCGGGAGCCGGTCAAGCGCTCCTGGTGGGAGATCCCGCTGATGGTGGTCAGCGGCCTGGTCGCGCTGGCGGTCGGCGGGCTGACCTTCCTGCTCACCCTCGGCATGTTCATCACCGAGACGGCGGAAGGCGACGAGGGCTGGCTGTGGGGCGTCATCGTGGTGGGCTGGCTGCTGACTGTTATCCTCGCGTTGCCCATCGTGTTGCTGCGCCGACGACGCCGATGAGCGACGGTGCCGGTTCGTGCTGGCTCGTGATCGACCGGCCGGGATAAGATCCGGCCCGGTGCCGGGGCGGTAGCTCAGCCGGTTAGAGCAGGGGACTCATAATCCCTCGGTCGCGGGTTCGAGTCCCGCCCGCCCCACCACGCAAAACTACCGCTCAGCCATCCTTCAAGCCAGAGCGGAGCTCATCACCGACGTCGAGCCGGAGACGCGCCGCCCCGACCGGCCGGTGCCGCCGATGGCCGGTACCGCTGCGGTCGGGGCGGTTGGGCATCTGCCGGCCACCGCCATCGAGGAGGGCCGGGACCTGTCCTCGATGGGCGGCAACCTGGCCGACAGCTCCTATCGTCTGCTGCCGGCCTGACGGCCCGACCTCACTTCAGGTGCCGGGCGAAGAACCGGCTCCCGTCGTCCCCCTCGAACTGCGGGACGCCGGTGTGCCCGCCCATGTTGGCGTGCAGCGTCTTCTCCGTGGAGCCGAAGGCGTCGAACAGGTCCAGGGCCAACTGCCGGTCGTTTCCTTCGTCGTCCCACTGGAGCAGGACCTGCAACGGGATGGTGACCTGCCGGGCCTCCTCGAACATGGTGCGGGGCACGAAACTCCCGGCGAAGAGAAGGGCGGCCGAGATGCGCGGCTCGACCACCGCCAGCCGGACGCCGATGGCGATCACCCCTCCCGCGTACCCGACCGGGCCGCCGATCTCGGGCAGCGAAAGGAGGGCATCCAGGGCGGCCCGCCATTCCGGGACCGCCTTTTCGACCAGCGGGAGGACGAGCCGGTCGACGATCTCGTCGTCGACCGGCTCGCCGGCCTCCAGCGCCCGGCGCAGATCGGCGCGGGCCTCCTCGGCGGCGGCGGAACGTGGCCGGTCACCGCTGCCGGGGAGTTCGATGGTGGCCGCGGCGAAGCCCTCCGCCGCGGAGTGCCGGGCCCGGGCCACCAGTCGGGGGTACATCTTGTGCAGTCCGCCGGGGTGGCCGAGCAGGATCAGCGGAGCCGGTGCGGATGCGGATCCGGGCGTCCACAGGATGCCGGGGATCTCGTCGAGGGTGAATTCGCGCTCGAGGACGCCGTCGTCGAGGCGCTGTTCGGAAGTGAATCGCACGGTCGTGCCTTTCGGGAGTGCTCGTGAACGGCGCTCCCGGACGACCTATCGCCCGACCGTGACCCCGGAGGGAAGCACCCACGTCGATACGTTCACGGGTACCACCTCCTCGATCTCTCGCACGGCCTCCGGAAAAGTAGCAGCGGTCGCCGCGGTCCGCCAACCGGTTTGCCGGGGCTCCGTGGCCGGACACCGGCGGACAGTCGTCTTGATCCTTGCCGGGCGAGGGCCGGCGATCGCTTCCGGCCGTCGGCCGCGGCGACCACCCGGCGTGATTCCCAAGCTGACGGCTTGCCCTCGCATCACCCGGTCACCATGACCATGTCGACGGCGGTGAGGGACCGGGCGCGACGTCGTACCCGCCTGCTACGGTGCGCCGCAGTTGGCCGGTCAGAGCAACCCGAGGTGGGACAGCGCGGCTACGGGGGGCGGGCACTGGTAGGTCCCCGGAGTGATCCCGGGACTGAATGTCGGACACCGCGACCCGCCCCTCGCCACGCGCACCACGGGCCCGAGGTGAGCGGGGCCGAGGTGTGGATCGACGGCAGGCGGGACGGCAGCGAGTGAGCGGCCTGCTTCACCTGCCACCTGAAGAGTGAGTCACCACCCTGGGGTTGGAGCGGAGGGCGCATGTCTGGCGAGCGAATGACGAAGCCGAGGAGAAGAGTTCTTGTCGTAGTCGCGGTCGCCGTGGCCCTCCTGAGCGTCTTCGCGGCGGTGACCGCCATGCGTCGTGCGCAGGAGTTTGAGGTGTCGGTGAACTCCTACAACGCAAGCAGTGACCCCAGGGTCATCGATGCCCGCGTCGAGATGCATCCCGACTTTGAGATCGTGCGGACGGACGCTGACTACCAGGGTGATCGTGTGATCTTGCACGTGGTTGCCCGGCAGCCGACTCTGTGGTGGTCGGGCGCCGATTACGCGGAGGTGCGATGGGTGCGGGTGAGGCTTGACAGGCCGCTCGGTGATCGCCAGGTGCTGGATGCTGTCAGTGGCAGCTCTGTGCCACGAGACTGATCCGCCGGTCACGGGCCCGGCCCGGCTGTCGGGTGCGTCCACACCCGGTCCGCACGAGGCCGGCGGACAGTAGGGGTCCACCACAGAAAACCCCTGGTCAGCCATGCTGCCGGCGACTCGGTTGAACTGTGTCGAGATCCGAACCGACGCCTCGGTCCGCACTGGGTCGGCAGCAGCCGAGCCGCTGCCTGACCGAAGACCCGGCGTCGGTGAGCACCCTCGTTCACGGCGCTATCGTCGATCGTTCGCCGGAGCCGTCCCGTGCCGGTTGCAGTGCCTTGTGGACGGGGTCGTGCCCCGGGCGTGGGTCCTGGCGCTTGGTCGGTCGGACCTGCAGGACCGCGACGGAGGAGAGCACCAGGACCCCGCCGGCGAGCTGGACGGCGCTCAGGGATTCGCCGAGGGTGAGCGCGGCCAGTGCGGTGGTGACCACGGGTTCGAAGGTGGACAGGATGGCGGCGGTCGACGGGCCGGTCCGCTTCAGGCCCGCGAAGAAGGTGAGCATCGCCAGGACGGTGGAGACGACGGCGATGCAGGCCAGCCAGAACCAGCCCGCCAATCTGAAGTCGAGATCGACGCCGCCGGTGAACAGGGCGCGTGCGCCGAGGGTGCCGGCGGCGCCGGTCATCACCAGCGCGGAGAGCACCACCGGCGGCAGCCGGTGGACGACGGTGTCGGCGACGAGGATGTAGCCGGTGTAGGTGATCGCGGCGCCGAAGGCGAGCAGCGCCCCGAGGGGATGGAAGCTCACGCCGCCGGCGCCGAGGAGGACGAGCAGCGTTCCGCAGGACGCGGCCACCAGCGCCGCGCAGCGCCCGGGTGTCAGCCGGTCCCGGCCCAGCAGCACCGCCGCCACGGTGACCAGGACGGGGTAGGTGTAGAGGATCAGGGACAACAGCGACGCGTCCATCAGCCGCAGGGCGGAGAAGTACAGGCTGGCCTGAGCGGCGTACCCGACGGCGCCCAGGCCGACGGCGGTGGCCACCACGAAGCCGCGCGCAGTCGCCGGACGGCCGGTTGGCCCGCGGTGTGGTCCCGGTTCTCCTCGACGTAGCTCCTTGCGGACGAGCAGGAGTATCCCCAGCAGCGCGGCTGCCAGGCTGAAGCGCACCAGGAGCAGCGTCCCGGGCGAGACGCCGGCCTGGTAGGCGAGCTTCCCGAAGATTGCCATGGCGCCGAAGCACGCCGCGGAGACGAGACACAGTGCCGCACCCATGCGGTCCAGCATCGGCCAGCTGATTCAACAGGTCCAGTGACGATATGTGGAGCTGACTCGTTAGCATTCCTGCATGGTCGCGCTGGATCTTCGTCGCCTCCGCTTCCTTCGGGAGTTCGAGGAGCGGGGCACCCTCGCCGCGGTCGCCGCGGCCCTCGGCTACAGCCCGTCCGCGATCTCCCAGCAGCTGACCCTGCTGGAAAGGGAGGTCGGTACCCGGTTGTTCGAGAAGGCCGGGCGGGGCGTACGGCTGACCGATGCCGGGCAGGTCCTGGCCCAACACGCGCGGGTGTTGCTGACGGCGGCCGAGGCGGCAGAAGCGGATCTGGCCGCCCTGAGCGGTGAGGTTCGCGGCACCGTGCGGGCCGGTGGCCTGCAGTCGGCGGCTCGCCGCCTGCTGGTGCCGGCCGTGGCCCGGATGATGGTCGACCACCCACGGATCCGCGCGGAGATCTCCGAGCTCGAACTGGAGCAGGCGCTACCGGACCTGCGGGTTGGCGCGGTGGACCTGGTGATCGGCGACGAGTACGACGGTCATCCCCGGCCCCGGCCGGCAGGGCTACGCTTCGCGCTCCTGATCGAGGAGCCGCTGAAGGTGGTGTTGCCGGCGACCCACCCGCTGGCCGGGCCCGGAGGGCCGGTCTCGGTCGCCATGCTGCGATCCGATGTGTGGACCGCTTCCGACGAGGGGACCGGCCATCACGCCATGGTGGTCGGGACCTGCCGGTCCCTCGGCGGGTACGAGCCCGACCTGCGGCACCGCTCCAGCGACGCCGACGTACAACTCGAACTCGTCCGCGTCGCGGCGGCCGTCGCGTTGATGCCGGCACTGACCCTGCCGGCCGATGATCCCGCTCTCGCCGTCCGTGACGTCGCCGAAGCCACCCTGGGGCGCCGCCTGGTCGTGGTCACCCGAGACAGCCCGCCGGCGCCCGCACTGACGGCCTTCCTGGCGGCCGTGACGGACCAGGCGCAGATGCTCGACCGACCCGGGTCCGAGTCGACTGCCTAGGCATCTGCCACGAGGCCGGAGCGTTCGCGGGGAAATGATCCGATTCGGTCTCCCGTGATCAAACATAATCTTGACTGATTCCAGAAAGCACGCCAGACTACGCGGCGTGGCCACGCCCCTGGACTTCCAGCGGATGCTGCGCGGGGCCGCGTTGCGCGTGACCCGTGCCCGGGTGGCGGTGCTGAACGCGGTGCAGGCGCATCCGCACGCCGACACGCACTCGATCATCGCCGCCGTGCGCGTGGATCTCCCCGAGGTGTCCCACCAGACCGTGTACGACGCGCTGCACGCGCTGACGGCCGCCGGGCTGGTGCGGCGCATCGAGCCGCCCGGCTCGGTGGCTCGCTACGAGTTGCGGGTCGGGGACAACCACCACCACGTCGTGTGCCGGTCGTGCGGTCGCATCGCCGACGTCGACTGCGCCGTCGGCGAGGCGCCCTGCCTGACCGCGTCCGACGACAGCGGCTTCTCGATCGACGAGGCCGAGGTCGTCTACCGGGGCCTGTGCCCCGACTGTTCCACCGCTGGCAACTCCTGATCCCACTGTTCCGCACACCATGGAAGGAAAGCGTTGTCCGAGAACCCGATGTCCGAGCACCACGAGGCCGTCGTCCACGACCCGGAGGCGGGCAGCGAATCCCGCTGCCCGGTCGCGCACGGCCGCGCCCCCCACCCGACCCAGGGTGGCGGGAACCGCGGCTGGTGGCCGGAGAGCATCAACCTCAAGATCCTCGCCAAGAACCCCGCCGTGCGGAACCCCCTCGGCGAGGAGTTCGACTACGCCGAGGCGTTCCAGAGCCTCGACCTGGCCGCCGTGAAGCGGGACATCGCGGAGGTGCTGACGACCTCGCAGGAGTGGTGGCCGGCCGACTTCGGCCACTACGGCCCGCTCATGATTCGGATGGCGTGGCACAGCGCCGGCACGTACCGGATCAGCGACGGCCGTGGCGGCGCCGGCGCCGGCATGCAGCGCTTCGCGCCGCTTAACAGCTGGCCGGACAACGGGAACCTGGACAAGGCCCGCCGCCTGCTCTGGCCGGTCAAGAAGAAGTACGGCCAGAAGCTCTCGTGGGCCGACCTGATGATCCTCGCCGGCAACGTCGCGCTCGAGTCGATGGGCTTCAAGACGTTCGGCTTCGCCGGTGGCCGTCCGGACGTCTGGGAGCCCGACGAGGACGTCTACTGGGGTCCCGAGACCACCTGGCTCGGCGACGAGCGCTACACCGGCGACCGGGAGCTGGAGAACCCGCTCGCCGCGGTCCAGATGGGCCTCATCTACGTCAACCCGGAGGGCCCGAACGGCAACCCCGACCCGATCGCCTCGGCCCGCGACATCCGCGAGACGTTCCGCCGGATGGGGATGAACGACGAGGAGACGGTCGCGCTGATCGCCGGCGGCCACACCTTCGGCAAGACCCACGGCGCCGGCCCCGCGGACCACGTCGGCCCGGAGCCGGAGGCCGCCCCGATCGAGCAGCAGGGCCTGGGCTGGAAGAGCAGCTTCGGCACCGGCAAGGGCGCGGACACGATCACCAGCGGTCTCGAGGTGACCTGGACCTACCACCCGACCCGTTGGGACAACGAGTTCTTCCACATCCTGTTCGCGTACGAGTGGGAACTGGTGAAGTCGCCGGCGGGCGCACACCAGTGGCGCCCGAAGAACGGCGCGGGCAGCGACATGGTGCCGGACGCGCACGATCCGACGAAGCGCCGCGAGCCGCGGATGCTGACGAGCGACCTGGCGCTCCGGTTCGACCCGGTCTACGAGCAGATCTCGCGGCGCTTCCTCGAGCACCCGGACGAGTTCGCGGACGCCTTCGCCCGGGCGTGGTTCAAGCTGACCCACCGCGACATGGGCCCGATCCAGCGCTACCTCGGCCCGGAGGTCCCCGCCGAGATCCTGGTCTGGCAGGACCCGGTCCCGGCGGTGGACCACGAGCTGGTCGACGCCGACGACGTCGCCACCCTCAAGGCGCAGATTCTCGCCTCCGGGCTCTCGGTGCCCCAGCTCGTCTCCACCGCGTGGGCGTCGGCGTCGACGTTCCGTGGCGGCGACAAGCGCGGCGGTGCCAACGGCGCGCGCATCCGCCTCGAGCCGCAGAACAGCTGGGAGGTCAACAACCCCGACGAGCTGGCGCGGGTGCTGCACACCCTGGAGGGGATCCAGCAGGCGTTCAATGCCGCCCAGACCGGCGGCAAGAGGGTCTCGCTCGCCGACCTGATCGTGCTCGCCGGCGGCGTCGGCGTCGAGCAGGCCGCGCGGGACGCCGGTGTCGACGTCGAGGTCCCCTTCACGCCGGGGCGTACGGACGCGACCCAGGAGCAGACCGACGTGGAGTCCTTCGCCGCGATGGAGCCGACGGCGGACGGGTTCCGCAACTACCTCGGCAAGGGCAACCGCCTGCCGGCCGAGTTCCTCCTGCTCGACAAGGCGAACCTGCTGACCCTGAGCGCGCCCGAGATGACGGTCCTCGTCGGCGGTCTCCGCGTCCTGGGTGCCAATTACCAGCAGTCGCCGCTGGGCGTGTTCACCACGACCCCGGGGGCGTTGACCAACGACTTCTTCGTCAACCTGCTCGACCTGGGCACGACGTGGACGGCGACGTCCGAGGACGCGAACACCTTCGAGGCTCGTGACCCCGCCACGGGCGAGGTCAGGTGGACCGGCAGCCGGGTCGACCTCCTCTTCGGCTCGAACTCGGAACTGCGCGCGCTCGCGGAGGTCTACGCCAGCGACGACGCGCGGGAGAAGTTCGTGCGCGACTTCGTGGCGGCGTGGGTCAAGGTGATGAACCTCGACCGGTTCGACCTGGCCTGACGCGTGATCCTGACGTCCGGGCCGGCCCTGCGGGGCCGGCCCGGACGACCAGGGACGGGGTCGCCGACCCGTCCGGCTCGGATCGAGGCGAGGCAGTGGTGAGCGCGGCGACGGCCCCGAAGAGGGTGGGCAGTCCCGTATGGTTCGCCCATGGCGCACCAGGTCTGGGCCGACGGTGAGGCGTACGAGGCGTACGTGGGGCGGTGGAGTCGCCTCGTCGCGGCGGAGTTCCTGCGCTGGCTGGCCGTGCCACCCGGCCAGCGTTGGCTGGACGTGGGGTGCGGCACCGGCGCGCTGACGTCGACGGTGCTGGCGCTGGCCGACCCGAAGCAGGTCACCGGCATCGACACCTCCGAAGGGTTCGTCGCGCACGCCCGCAGCCGGGTCGGCGACCCACGGGCGGCGTTCCGCCTCGGCGACGCGCAGTCCCTGCCGCTGCCCGACCACGATGTCGACGTTGTCGTCAGCGGGCTGGCGCTGAACTTCGTGCCCGAGCCGGCGCGTGCCGTGGCCGAGTTCGCCCGGGTCGTCCGGCCCGGCGGCGTGGCCGCCGCGTACGTCTGGGACTACGCCGAGGGCATGGCGATGATGCGCCACTTCTGGGACGCGGCCGTCCAGCTCGATCCGGCGGTCGCCGAACTGGACGAGGCCCGCCGTTTCGCGCTCTGCGCCCCGGAGCCGCTCTGCGCACTGTGGACCGGCGCCGGCCTGCGAGCGGTGTCCGCCCGGCCCGTCGAGGTGCCGACGACCTTCGCCCGTTTCGACGAGCTGTGGGCCCCGTTCCTCGGCGGTCAGGGTGCCGCTCCGGCCTACCTGATGGCCCAGCCCGAGCGGCGTCGGGCCGCTCTGCGCGACCTGGTGGCCGCCCGGGTGCCGACCGAACCGGACGGCTCGATCCGGCTCACCGCCCGGGCCTGGGCCGTCAAGGGAACGGCAGCCGACTGACCTTCGCGGTCGGCGGCGTCGCGCGATTGACGTCGATCCGGCTGTCCAGTCCCGGACTCAGCCACCCGCGCCCTCGACGTCCTTCATAAGCCGGAGCGCACCAGCGGTCCCCGGCGCCCGGCGCTGCCTGCCGCTGAACATCGTCGAACCCTGGTGGGGGGTTCGCCGCCGGCGGGTCGACCGGAGCCGGATGGCCTTCCAGGAGGGTGATGACTCAGCGGTATTTTGATGACTCTGAGGTATCACGACTGTGCGGACGTTGCCCGCCCGGACACCACCCGGAGTCGATCTGTCCGATAGCTGACAGGACGCCGGGGGCCCTCGCGCAGCACTGTTGTAGCAGGTGAGAGGCGTAAGGATGGCGGGCCACATCCCATTCCTCGGGCCCGGCGGAGGCGGCACCGTCCCCGCCGACCCCGCCATCACCGAGCCCGGCCCCGCCGCGGCTCCGGCGTAGCGCAGCGCCGGCCCGCCCACGCACGTCGAGGCCGCGCCCGGTGGAGACCGTCCCGGGCGCCCGGGCGGCGTTCCACCCTCCGACACCGACGTCGCGACATCCGGCAGCCGTACGCCGACCGCGCCGACGCGGCCGCGCGCGGCCCGAGCAAGAGAGGAGGGGCCCCGCATGGCCGCTCCCACCGCGACCGCAACCCTGAACGCGTCGACGTACTCGCCCGGCGACCAGATGACCCTCACCGTCGCCTACTCCGACGCCGACACCCGACCGCTGACCGTCACCATCGTGGTCTCCGACGCGCAGGGCAACAGCACCGCCCCGGCGCGGGTCACCGCCGTCTTCGATCCGCTCACCGTCACCGTCGCCGACGACTCCGGCCGCACCTGGACCCGGGTCTCCGACAACGGGTCGGTGGCCGTCTACCGGGCGGTGGCGTGATGCCCCGGGTGACCGTGACGGTGCGTGACTCGGGCGGGCGCACCGCCACCGCGACCGCCGCCTACACCGTCGCCGCGCCGGTGCTCGGCGGCTACTACCTGTCCGGCGGGGCCGACCCGACGGCGGACATGGCGGGCGGCAACTTCCGCTCGCTCACCCAGTACCGCAGCTTCGCCGACGGCTACACGTTCCCCGGCTACAACAAGACCTGGCTGACCAGCCTCGGCAAGTCGGCGATCCAGATCAACATGGTGCTGGAGTTGAAGCACTACGGCGCGCCGAACACCGGGCCGCAGACCTTCACCGTGGACGGCGTGAGCTACACCATCCCGGCGCCCGCGATGACCATCCAGCAGCAACCGGGCACCACGTGGCCCAAGGCGTACGGCTACGGCCAGGTCCTCGCCGGGCAGTGCGACGGGCTCTTCGCCCGGGCGCTGGCGCAGTACCGCACGCTGGGCTTCGGGGTGAACATCCAGCTCGCCTCGGAGCTGGACACCGACCACGAGTACGGCACCACCGAGGCGGGCAGGGTGTACACCTGGGCGGAGTCGGACGCCCGGGCGGTTCAGGCGATGACGTACATCGTGAACTGGTTCAAGGCCCGCTCGCTGCCGGCCGGCACCACCTTCTCGGTCGGGGTGGGTGGCTTCGACCGGCCCTGCTTCCAGCGCACCCACCCGGAGGCGCTGATGGCGAAGCTCGACTTCCTCCAGTGGAACGTCTACGCGACCGCGCCCACCCACACCGCGCTGGCCCGCTTCCGCCGCACCAAGGACTGGGCGGTCGCCGACCTCGGTCCGGTCGCGCTCTCCCGCCCGGTGATCATCGCCGAGTGGGGGGTGCGGGTGGCGGAGATCCCGGACCAGGCGAAGTGGATCGGGACCGTGCCGGCGGCGATCGCCGCGCTCAACGCCGAGCGCGGGCCACGGATCGTCCGGACCAACTACTTCAACTCGGGGTGGGGCACCCTGTCGCCCAAGTCGACCGGCCTGGCCGCGCTGCGGGCCGCGTACGCCACCCGGCCGTACGTCTGAGGCGCCGGCGGTGCCGGGCCGGTCGCGGCCCGGCACCGCCCGGGTCAGGCGTCGAGGCGGGCGGCGTACGCGTCGCGCAGCTCGGCCCAGCCGAACTCCTTCGCCTCGGCGCCCCGGATCGGGCCGACCGGGTCGCCGTCGAGCAGGTGCTCGGCCACGTCCAGGCAGAGGTGCCAGCCCGCCGCCACCATCGGCGCGATGCCGCGCTCGGTGACGGTGTGCCGCAGGGTGAGCCGGGTGCCGGTGGCGGTGGGTGTCAACTCCCAGCGGAGCAGGTCATCGCCCCAGGTGTACTCCAGCAGGTGCGGCGCTTCGGCGCGGCGTACCGTCGCCGGAAGGTCCTCGGCGGTGTCGCCGTCGACCATGGTGAGCACGGCGGCGCCGGGGGAGCCGAGGTCGCGGTCGGCGAGGAACGGCGCCCACTCGCGCAGCCGCGCCGGCTCGGTCAGCGCCGCCCACACCGTCTCCGGCGGGTGCCGCAGATCGCGGACGAAGACCAGCGTGGCGCCGGTGTCGGCCGGCTCGCAGCCGACCTCGGCGGGCGGGCTGGGGCGGAAGCTGTCGCGCGGCATCACTGCTCCTGACTGTCGAGGTGTCGTTCCAGGGCGTCCAGGTGGGTCTCCCACAGCTGCCGGTAGGGGGCGAGCCAGTCGTCGACGGCCTGGAACGGGCGGACGTCGACCCGGTAGATGCGCTGCCGGGCCGCGGTGCGGCAGGTGACGAAGCCCGCGTCGCGGAGCACTCGCAGGTGCTTGGAGACCGCCGGCTGGCTGACCCCGAGGCTGTCCACCAGCTCGCCGACGCTGGACTCGGCCCGGCGGAGCTGGTCGAGGATGCGGCGCCGGCAGTCGGACCGCCTCCCTATGCTCGGGGCATGGAACTGCGGATCTTCACCGAACCCCAGCAGGGCGCCAGCTACGACGACCTGCTCGCCGTGGCCCGCTGCGCGGAGGAAACCGGCTACGGCGCGTTCTTCCGTTCCGACCACTACCTGAAGATGGGCTCGGTGAGCGGGGAGTCCGGCCCGACCGACGCCTGGACCACCCTGGCCGGCCTGGCCCGCGACACCCGCCGGATCCGGCTCGGCACGCTGATGACCGCCGCCACCTTCCGGCTGCCCGGCCCGCTGGCGATCACCGTCGCGCAGGTGGACCAGATGAGCGGCGGCCGGGTCGAGCTGGGCATCGGCGCCGGCTGGTTCGCCGAGGAGCACGCCGCGTACGGCATCCCGTTCCCGTCGGTGGGGGAGCGGTTCGACCGGCTGGAGGAGCAGCTCGCGGTCATCACCGGGCTGTGGGAGACCCCGCCGGGCGGGACGTTCGACTTCCCCGGGAAGTACTACCCGGTGAGCGGCTCGCCGGCGCTGCCGAAGCCGGTGCAGCAGCCGCGCCCGCCGATCCTGCTCGGCGGCCTGGGCCCGAAGCGCACCCCGCTGCTGGCCGCCCGGTACGCCGACGAGTTCAACCTGCCGTTCGTCTCCGTCGAGGACACCGCCGCCCAGATCGAGCGGGTGCGCGCGGCCTGCGCCGAGGTGGGCCGGGACCCGGCGGAGCTGCGCTGGTCCAACGCCCTGGTGCTGTGCTGCGGGCGGGGCGACGCCGAGGTGGCCCGCCGGGCCGCGGCGATCGGCCGGGAGCCGGACGAGCTGCGCGCCAACGGCCTCGCCGGCACCCCCGCCGAGGTGGTGGACAAGATCGGCCGGTACGCGGCGGCCGGCAGCCAGCGGATCTACCTCCAGGTGCTCGACCTGGCCGACCTGGACCATCTGGAGCTGGTCGCGTCCGAGGTGCTGCGGCAGGTCTGAGCCGCCCCGGTCCGCGGCGGCGGGCCGGGACTGGGCACCGGCGTGGGCGCCGGCGGCGGCGCGGGCGTCGGCTTCGGCCCCGGGCTGGTCCCGTCCGGCCGCCGGTACGCCCCGACCGGCGCGCTCGCCGGCTCGACGCCGGTGCCGGTCGGGTCGATCTCCTCCTCGGAGGGGAAGACGTCGCCGCGCGGGGCGGGATCACGGTAGGTGCTCATCGGCGTAGGGTTCCCCGACGACGCCGGTGGTAACCGCTGCCCGATCGTCCGGTGCTGGCCCGCGCTCCGGCGACGGATGATGCAGACCGGAAATCACGAACGGGGGTACGACGTGGAACTGCACCGCAACCGGGGGGCGTTGGTGCTGCCCCTGGTCTGCGTCCTGGGAGGCGCGGCACTGCTGGTGTTCGCCCGCGACGGTGCCGTGCTGCACCGGGTGGTCGGCGGGGGTGCCGTGCTGCTCGGCGGCATGGTGCTGGTCAGCCTGCTACGCCCGTTCCGGTTCGCCATCGGCGCCGACGGGCTCACCGTCCGGCTGCCGAAGCTGCGCCGGCTGATCCGCTGGGACGAGATCGAGGCGCTGGCCCTGGACCAGCCGCCGGCCGAGCAGGGGCGGCCCGCCTCGCCGCGGCTGCTGCTGGTGCCGGCCCCGGGCACGGAACTCGCCCTGCCCGCCACCGCGCACCATCCGCGCGACGGCCGGGCCGCGGTGGAACTGCTCGACCTCGACCGGGTCCGGGAGAAGCCCGCCGAGATCGCGGCGGCCCTGGCGCGGCACGCCGGGGACCGCTTCGTCGACGTGCTCGGGCTGCGCCGGGAGGCCTTCGGCGTTCCCGACTTCGCCATCGGGCTGCGCGGCTACCAGCCCGACCGGGTCGACGCGCTGATCCGGCGCGGCCAGGACGCCCTGGTCTGGGGCGGCACGCTGGAGCGGCAGGCGGCCCGCTCGGAGATCGAGCGGGTCCGGGCCGAGGGACTGCCGGTCGCCGGTCGCGGCTACAGCACGGTCCAGGTCGACGAGGCCCTGGCCGCGCTGAGCGGCGCGCTGACCGCCGACCCGTCCGCCGACCGGCGGCCGACCCCGTGACCCCGACCGACGGGGTGCCGCGCCGGAACTGGGCGGGCAACGTCCGTTACGCCGCCCGCGGCTACCACCGGCCCGCCTCGCTCGACGAGCTGCGTCGGCTGGTGGCCGGCAGCGACCGGATCCGGGTGGTCGGCACCGGCCACTCCTTCAACCGCCTCGGCGACACCACCGGGGACCTGGTCTCGCTGGCCGGCCTGCCGCCGACCGTACGGTTGGACCCCGAGCGGCGGACCGTGACCGTGTCGGCGGCCCTGCGCTACGGCGACCTGGCCGCCCGGCTGCACGAGCAGGGGTACGCGCTGGCCAATCTCGCCTCGCTGCCGCACATCTCGGTGGCCGGCGCGGTCGCCACCGGCACCCACGGCTCGGGCCCGACCGTCGGCAACCTGGCCACCGCCGTCGCCGGGCTGGACCTGGTCACCGCCGAGGGCGACCTGCTGACCGTGGACCGGGCGGGCGACAGCTTCGCCGGGATGGTGGTCGGGCTGGGTGCGCTCGGCGTCGTCACCCATCTCACCCTGGACGTGGTGCCCACCTTCGACCTCCGCCAGTACGTCCGGCTCGACCTGCCCCGGGAGGCGCTGGACGAGGCGTTCGACTCGGCGTACAGCGTCAGCGTCTTCACCGACTGGCGGTCGCCGCGGCTGCGCGAGGTCTGGCGCAAGCAGCGCGCCGAACAGCCGCCGCCCCCGGCGGACTGGCTCGGCACGACGGCGGCCGACCGGCCCCGGCACCCGGTGCCCGGCATGCCGGCGGAGAACTGCACCCCGCAGCTCGGGGTCCCCGGCCCGTGGCACGAGCGGCTGCCGCACTTCCGCCTCGGCTTCACCCCGAGCAGCGGGGAGGAGTTGCAGTCGGAGTACCACCTGCCGCGCGCGTCGGCGGCCGGGGCGCTGGCCGCGCTGGACGAGGTGGCGCACCTGATCGCCCCGGTGCTCCAGGTCTGCGAGCTGCGGACGGTGGCCGCCGACGACCTGTGGCTCAGCCCGAACTACGGCCGGGACAGCCTCGCCGTGCACTTCACCTGGATCGCCGACGCGGCGGCGGTGCTGCCGGTGGTGGCCGCCGTGGAGGAGCGGCTCGCGCCGTTCGCACCCCGCCCGCACTGGGGCAAGGTGTTCGAGCTGGCACCGGCCGCGGTCGCCGCCGCCCACCCCCGGTACGCCGACTTCACCGCCCTGCTCACCCGCCTCGACCCGACCGGCACGTTCCGCACCGACCTCCTGGACCGCTACTTCCCCCGCTGAGCGGGCTCTGGGCCGGGCGGGTGGGTCAGCGACGGGCGAGGTCGTCGCGCATGCTGCCGCGCTGCACGGCCCGGCTGATGTCGCTGGGGGAGACGATGCCGACCAGGCGGCCCTCGGTGACCACCAGCGCCCGGCCGTCGGCGCACTCGCTGAGCCGGGGAAGCAGGTCGTTGAGCTGCTCGTCGGGGGCGGCGAGGACCAGCTCGTCGGCCCGGCAGGAGACCTCGCCCAGCGTGGTGGCGGCCCGCCGGTCGGCCGGGATGCCGCGTACCCGGTCGAGGGTGACCAGCCCGACCGGCCGGCCCTCCTCGGTCAGCGGCAGCGCCGAGTGCCGGTACGCGAAGAGGTAGTGGTCCACGAAGTCGGCCACCGTCATCTCCCCCGACGCGGTCTGCGGCTGCGGCGTCATCACGTCGGCGACCCGGATCCCGCGCAGCGCGCTGCCCAGCCGGGCCTGTCGCTCCTCCATGCCGGCCGCGCCGATCAGGAACCAGCCGATCAGGGCCAGCCAGAGCCCGCCGAACCCGACGCCGGCCAGGAACTGCCACAGCCCCAGGCCGATCAGCAGCGCGCCGAGCACCCAGCCGGCCCGGGCGGCCACCACCGACGCCTTCGTCCGGTCACCGGTGGCCTTCCAGACCGCCGCCCGCAGCAGCCGCCCGCCGTCCAGCGGCGCGGCCGGCAGCACGTTGAACACGGCCAGCAGCACGTTGATCCCGGCCAGCCAGGCCATCACGCCGAGCAGCAGGCCCTCCTGCCCGGCCAGCACGAGCAGCATGGCGATGGCGCCGAAGAAGAGCCCGATCACCAGGCTGACCAGCGGGCCGACCCCGGAGATGCGCAGCTCCGCGCCGGGGTCCTTCGCCTCGCCCTTCAGCTCGGCCACCCCGCCGAAGAGCCAGAGCGTGATCCCCTGGACCGCCAGCCCGTTGCGCTTGGCGACGATCGCGTGGGACACCTCGTGGGCGAGCAGGCCGAGGAAGAAGACCACCGCTGCGGCGAGCCCGGCCAGCACGTACGCGGCCACCGGCTCGTCGGGGTAGGCCCGGGGGAACTGGTTGGCCGACAGCCCCCAGGCGATCAGCAGGAAGATGACCAGGACGCTCCAGTTGACGCCGACGGGTACACCCGCGATCCGGCCAAGCCGGAAGCTCGCCCTCATGTGTCCGTCATACCCCCGAAAGCCGTCCCCATGCCAGAACCGGACCCGGGCCGCCTCATGCCGTAACGGCGCTCGGCGCCGGCCGGCCTGGTTCCTACCGCCGCGCACCGAGCCGGTGACCGAGCCGGTGACCGGGCCGGGCCACCGGCTCGGCGCGCGGCGGCTACCGGTCAGGTCAGCTGGGCGCGCGGGTCCGGGACCGCCTGCTCGGCGGCGCGGCTCACCTCTTCCCAGTCGGCCCAGGTCGCCATCCGCCGCTTCGAGATGTCGAAGGCGACGTCGTAGACCATGCTGCCGAGCAGGAGCCGCAGCGGCGGGTCGTCGCTGGCCACCAGCTTCATCAGCGCCTCGGCGGCCAGCCGCGGCTCGCTGTCGACCGAACCCTCCGCCCACTGCTCGGCCAACTCCGTGCGCAGCGCGTCGTAGGCGGGGTTCGGGGCGGTCGCCGTGCTGCTGGTGTAGAGGTCGGTCCAGTAGCCGCCCGGCTGGACGATGGTGACCTTGACGCCGAACCGGGCGGCCTCGGCCGCCAGGGCCTCGCTCATGCCCTCCAGCGCGAACTTGCTCGCGCTGTAGAGCCCCGTGCTCGGGAAGCCGCCGAGCGCCCCGATGCTGGAGATCTGCACGAGGTGCCCGCCGCCCTGGGCCCGCAGGTGCGGCAGGACGGCCTGGCTGACCCAGAGCGCGCCGAAGAAGTTGAGGTCCAGCTGGGCGCGGGCCTGCTCCTCGGTGAACTCCTCCACCATGCCGGCGAAGAGTGCCCCGGCGTTGTTCACGACGATGTCGAGCCGGCCGAAGTGCCGAACCGCCTCGGAGACGGCGTCGAAGACCGCCGAGCGGTCGGTGACGTCGAGGCGCAGTGCCAGCAGGCGGTCCGGGTGCCGGGCGGCGAGGTCGTCGAGGGGCGAGACGTCGCGGGCCGCGCCGACCACCCGGTCGCCGGCGGCGAGCGCCGCCTCGGTGAACGCGCGGCCGAGGCCACGGCTGGCGCCGGTGATGAACCAGACCCGGGATGCGGCGGTGCCTGAGGCCTCCATGGGGGACTCCCTCCATTACGAGACGAACCGTCTCGTCTCGATTGTGAGGACGACGATACCCTGCCGCGCCGCATTGTCAAGACGGACCGTCTCGTCTCTCTTCCTGCTAGATTCGGTCCGTGCCCACGCAGAAGGTCGCTCCCGACGCCAGCCGTCGCAGCCAGGCGGCGCGGCGCGCCATCCTCGCCGCCGCCCTCGACCTCGTCAGCGAGCTGGGGTACGCGAAGCTCAGCATCGAGGGCATCGCCTCCGCCGCCGGCGTGGGCAAGCAGACGATCTACCGCTGGTGGCCGTCGAAGGGGGCCCTGCTCTTCGACGCCTTCCTCGCGCTCACCACCGAGGGGCAGGACGGCGGCGGGGCCCTACCCGACACCGGCGACCTGGCAGCCGATCTGAAGGCGGTGCTGCGGGCCACCGTCGAGGAACTCAACGACCCCCGCTACGACCAGCCCATGCGTGCCCTGCACACGGAGATCGTCCACGATCCCGCCCTGGCCGCCGCGTACGCGGAGCGGCTCGACGGGCCCGTGCGGGAGTTGAAGAAGGAGCGCCTGCGCGCCGCCCGGCGCGCGGGGCAACTGGCCGAGGACGTCGACCTCGACGTGGCCGTCGACCTGCTCTTCGGCCCGATCCTGAACCGGTGGCTCCAGCACACCGGCCCGCTCACCGGCGAGTACGCCGACCAGGTGGTGGAGACCGTGCTGCGCGGCCTCCGGCCCGCGCCGCCCGCCCGGTAGCTCGCCGCCGGCGATCGCGACCTGCCGGAGATCTCGCTGCCCGTCGGCACCGCCGGATCAGGGGCGGGGGGTCTCGCTGGCGACGGTCTGCTCGCGCGGCAGCGCGGCGGCCCGCAGCGCCCAGTCCAGCGCGTAGTCGGCGACCTCCTCCCAGCCCGGCTGTCCCACGGTGAAGTGCGACCGGCCCGCGAACTCGTGGTAGGCGGTCAGCGCCCGGGATTTCTGGTACAGCGCCGCGTTGGTGCGCACCACGCCGGGCGGCACCACGTGGTCGGCCCCGCCGGCGATCAGCAGCAGCGGCGCCCGGTCGGTGCGGCCGGTGTCCACCCGGGCCGCCGAGTTCGGGTCGAGGTTGGCGAACGCCCCCTCGAAGAGCACGTGCCCGGCGCCGGGCACCGCGTACCGCTGCCAGGCCCGGTCGGAGTCCTCGCGGCTGAGCGTGTTGCCGAAGGCGTAGTGGAAGTCGTCCGGGGTGAACGGCACCGCCCGGTGCCGGTTGGCCGGGTTGCGCAGGATCGAGAAGCCGGAGCGCAGCGTGCTCAGCGGCAGCTTGACCACCCCTTTCACCGGGGCGGGGTGGATGCCGACCGCCGCCGCGCCGAGGCCCCGGTCGACCAGCACCTGGGTGAACAGCCCGCCGAACGAGTGCCCCATGATGACCGGTCTGGTGGGCAGCGCCCGGATGAGCCGGTCGTAGTGGTCGACGATCTCCGCGATGTTCTGCTGCGCGATCGGGGTGGGATCCTCCCGCAGCCGCTCGACCTCGCCCTCCATGCCGGGCCAGGCCGGGGTGAGCACCCGCAGCCCCCGGGCGGCGTACCGGGCGGCCCACCGTTCCCAACTGCGCGAGGTCATCCAGAGGCCGTGGATGAGCACGACCGTGTCGACCGGTCCCTGCGGCGCGCTGGCCATGGCGTCCCTCCCGGGGTGTCGCGGCGTCCGGACCGCGGTTACCCGCCTGCTCGGGCGGGAATCCGCCGGCCGGTCAGGCGGTCGGCGGCGGGGCGGGCAGCTCGTCGACCACCACCACCTCGGTGCCGGCACGCACCTCCGCCAGCAGTTCCCGCTGGGCGCTGCGGGTCACCCGGATGCAGCCGTTGGTGGTGTTCTCGCCCAGTTCGCCGTCGTGGTACCAGCTGTGCAGGCCGATGTGCGCGCCGCGCAGGCCCGTCGGCACCGAGTCCGGGTCGTCCGGCACCGAGCCGAGGGCGAAGATGTCCACGCCGCCGTACACGTCCTGCGGCGGCGGGGTGCGGCCGAGGATGAAGGTGCGACCCAGCGGCGTCTCCTGGCCGCGCTGGCCGAGGCTGACCTCCCAGGACCGGATCGCCCGGCCGGCGCGGAACCAGGTGAGCCGGTGCGGCCGGCGCTCGACCACGATCTGGTCGCGCAGGGTGACCGTGGTGAAGCCGCCGGGCGGCAGCCAGGCGAGCTTGCGGTTGGCCGACGGAAGCAGCACCGCGGTCCAGCCGGCGCGGCGCTGGGCGATCGGCATGGTCAGCTCGACACCGTTGATGGTCGGGGCGAGGAAGGCCAGCGGCCGGCCGCCCGGCGCGTGGTAGGCGGCGATCCGGCGGGTCGGGTGCAGCCCCTCGGTCAGCGGGGTGGTGTCCATGGTGCCGGGATCGGTGGGGAAGCCGGCGGGCGCCGGGTCGTAGTCGACCACCGGCAGGTCGGCCGGCGCCGGCGCGGCGACCGGCACGGTCTCCTCCGGCGTCGGGCTCGGCTCCGCGCTGCTCGGTTCCGGCTGGTCCGGCGCCGCCTGCTCGACCGGGGGCGGCGCCGGCGACGGGGTCAGCGCCCAGCCGGTGGCCCCGGCGGTCGCCAGCAGCGCGCACGCCCCCACGGCCGTGGCCGACCGGCGGAGCCAACGGTACGAGGTGATTCGGTCAAACGGCACAAACAGACTGTAACCGCAGGACCCCCGTCCGGCCGGCAAATCCGGCCGGACGGGGTGCCCCGAGAGGCGCGGGTCAGCTCAGGCGGGCGCCGACATGGATGGCGACCGCGTCGTGGGCGGGGATGTCGGCCGCGAACCAGCCGTTGCCGTCCACGGTGATCACCGGCCCCGAGCAGGTGCCGCCGGCGAACGTGCCGTGGATGACGTCGCAGTAGCGGCCGGCCGGCAGCCCGGCGTGGTAGGAGCGGCCGGTGATCGCGTGGTCCTCGTCGTTGACCGTCAGGTAGCCCTTGCCGCTACGGCTGAACGCGATGTGGTTGTTGCCGTTGTCGTACCAGTTGGCGACCCCGGCGCCCTCGGTGGCGTTGCGGAAGCCGACCATGTTGGCGATCACCGGCCAGCGGTGCTCGCACTCCCAGCCGGAGTAACAGGCCACGTCGAGCGTCCGGCCGGAGCCGTCCTGCGGCGGGCCCTGGTCGCGCTGGCTGAAGGTGTAGCTGGACATCACCGTCGGCGAGCCGTACGGCCAGGCCAGCATGAACGCGTTGGCCAGCGCGTAGATGCCCCGGTCGCGGTAGGTCAGCACCCCGCCGACGTCGCGCTGGGTGTCGTGGTTGTCGACGAAGACGGCCGCCACGCCGGTGGGCAGGTGCCCCCAGCCCTCGCCGAAGTTGCGCAGGTAGGCGAGCCGTTCGGAGCGGAACACCCGGGCCAGGTCCTTGCCGTAGCGGAACTCGTGCACGTCGCCGTTGCCGGTGTACTCGGTCGGCTGGATCGGCTCCCCGGCGCCGTGGATCACCTCCTGCACCAGGTACGCCGGGCGGGAGAGCCGGCTGCGGATCGCGGCGATGTCGGCGGCCGGCATGTGCTTGCTGGCGTCCAGCCGGAAGCCGTCGACGCCGAGCGAGAGCAGGTCGTTGAGGTAACCGGCGAGCCGGCCCCGGACGTAGTCCGACTCGGTCCTCAGGTCGGCGAGGTTGACCAGCTCGCAGTTCTGCACCTCCCACCGGTCGCCGTAGTTGGCGATGTCGTCGCCGCCGTTGCGGCCGCAGTGGTGGAAGTCCTGGTGCTGGTAGATGCCCGGGTAGTCGTAGTGGCCGTACGACGAGCCGGCCCAGCCGGTGCCGCCGTTGTCCTGCCCGGACATGTGGTTGACGACCGCGTCGACGATCACCTTGACGCCGGCCGCGTGGCAGGCGTCCACCATGGCCTTGAACTGGGCGCGGGTGCCCTTGCGGGACTCGATCCGGTAGCTGACCGGCTGGTAGGCCAGCCACCACTGGGATCCGCGGACGTGTTCCTGCGGCGGCGAGACCTGGACCCAGCCGTAGCCCTTCGGGCCGAGCGTGGTCCGGCACTCGTTGGCCACCGAGGTCCAGTTCCATTCGAAGAGCTGGACGATCACCTTCTTGGCGCCGGCCGGGGCCGCGACGGCCGGGGGCGCCGTCACGGTGGTCGGGACGAGCATGCTCGCGATCACACCGAGGGCGAGCAGCGCCGGATGCCATCGACGTCGATGCATCGGAACTCCTGACGGGGGTGCGGGGGACGGGGTGATGGTGCGGGGGAAGACCTCTCAGCTGCCGGAATCTTGCAACTGAAGCTGAAAGATTTCGGAAAGATTACAAGCGGGTTGCAGTGGCTGTCAACGTATGGACATCGGTCACTGTCCGGTGGCGTGCCGTCCGGGTGGACCGCCGTTACACGCGCCCGGCCGCCGGACGGTTCGACATCGGGCCGGAATTTTTCCCGGGGCCGGTGATCCGACTGAGCCGTCCCTCCGTACTCGATGGGGGAGCAGGTCGGCCGGCGGTGCGCCGCCGCGAGACGATCGAGGAGCAGATGGCCCGGGTCAAGCAGAACCAGAAACCGGCCACCGTCCGGACCACCAGCACCAGCCGGGGCGTCCGCGCCCGGTCCCGGTCCACGGTGGCCGTGCTGACCGTGTCCGCGATCGCCGCGCTGTGGGCGGGCACGATGCTCACCGGCGCCGGCCAGACGGCGTACGCCTACGGCTTCTTCTTCACCGAGTTCTTCGCGGGGGTGATCGCCCTGGTGGCGATGAGCCTCACCGTGATGCTGGGGTTGCTCGCCACCGACCGGCTGGTGCTGCTGATCCGGCACCGGGTGCTGTTGCAGTCCGCGCACCGGGCCACCGGCATCCTCGCCGTCGCCGGGCTCTTCTTCCACGTGCTGACCAAGGTGGCCACCGGGCGGGCGGCCGGCACCGACGCCATCGTGCCGTTCGTCGGTGGCCGCGGGCTCTACGTCGGCCTCGGCACGGTGGCCGGGCTGCTCATGGTGAGCGTGCTCTGGACCGGCATCGTCCGGGCCCGGTTCGCCGGGGTCGGTCCGAAGTGGCTGTGGCGGACGTTGCACTCGACCGCGTACCTCTCCTGGCCGTTCGCCATCCTGCACGGGCTCAACGCCGGCCGGCCGGCCAAGCCCTGGGTGATGTTCAGCTACCTCGCCTGCCTGCTGCTGGTCGTGCTGGCGTTGCTGGTGCGGGTCTCGGTGACGGTCGGCCGGCGCAGCCGGGAGCGGCACCAGGCCGCCGCGCGGAACGAGGCGCTGGCCGCCCGGCCGGCCGACGACGGCAAGGGCCGTTCGCTGCTCGGCGGCCGTGCCCGCCGCCGCAGCGACGGCGACGAGCGGCGCGACGGCCGTTCCGGCCGGGAGAGCAGCTGGGCGGAGACCACCCTCGCCGGCTCGTGGACCGCGCCCGGCGCCACCCGGCGGGACCCCGAGCGGTTCACCGTGCCGGTGGTGCCCGAGCCGGGCTCGCTGCGGGAGCCGGTCCGCCCCGCGCGGCGTCGCCGCGACGAGGAGCAGGCGCCGGCCGCCCGGCGGCGTCGCACCGAGGAGCGGGAAGCGGTGGTGCGCCGCCGCGAGGAGGAGGAGCCGCCCGCGCGCCGGCGCCGGGAGGAGGAGCCGGAGCGGCGGCGGGCGACCCGCCGGGCCGAGGAGCCGGTGGCGGCGCGCGCCGAGCGGCCGTCCCGGCGCCGGGACGAGGAGCCGGTCCCGACCGGCCGGCGCCGCCGCGATGACGAGGAGGTCGGACGCTCCGCCCGCCGCTCCCGGCTCGACGCCGACGCCGGCGCCCGGTACTCCGCGCCGCCCCGGCGCCGGGCGGACGAGCCCGAGGAGCCGTGGGACAGCCCGCGTCGCTGGGAGACCGCCGAGCCGATCTCGGCCGGCCCGGTCTCCGCCGGCCCGGTCTCCGCCGGTCCGATCTCGGGCGGGTGGGTCTCGGGCAGCCCGATCTCCGCGGCGCCGCGCAGCGGCGGGGGCCGGCACAGCGCCGAGGACGACGCGCCGGAGGAGCCGGACTACTGGCGGCCGCCGGCCCGGTACGTCCCCGAGGAGGTCCCGGCCGACGACACCCCGACCCTGGTCGACCTCGCCTCCCGGCGAGCCCGCCGGGAGGCCAAGGAGAGCCGCCGCCGGCGCCGGGCCAGCGCCGACGCGGTGGACGGGGCGTACTGGGCCGGGCTGCGGGGTGAGGCGAAGTGATGCGGACGACCGTGCCCCCGGTGGCCTGTGTCGGCGAGCCCCGCCTCACCGCCGGTTTCGCCGAGTTCGGCCGGCTCGACCTGCTCGCCCACGAGGAGGTGCACGGGCCGATCGGGCCGATGGAACCGGCCAACCTGCTGCGACTCGCCGAGGGCATCCAGCTCAAGGGCAAGGGCGGCGCGGGCTTCCCGTTCGCCAAGAAGCTCCGCGCGGTGCTGGAGTCCTGCGAGCGGCAGGACCTCACCGCGGTGGTGGTGGTCAACGCCAGCGAGGGCGAGCCGGCCAGCTGGAAGGACAAGGTGCTGCTCACCCGGGCCCCGCACCTCATCCTCGACGGGGCCGCGCTGGCCGCGTACGCGCTGGACGCCGACGAGATCATCGTCGGGATCGCCGACGACGGGGTGGGCCGGGAGTCGCTGACCGAGGCGTTGCAGGAGCGGCGGATGCCGGTGCCGACCAGCGTCGTCACCGTGCCGCACCGGTTCATCTCCGGCGAGGGCGGTGCGCTGGTCAACGGGATCAACGGCCTGCCGCACATCCCGCCCGGCACCAAGAAGCGCTCCAGCGACTCCGGCGTCGGCGGGCTGCCCACGCTGCTCTCCAACGCCGAGACGTACGCCCAGCTCGCGATCGCGGCCCGGCTCGGCCCGTACGAGTACGCGGCGCTCGGCACCGACGACGAGCCGGGCACCGTGCTGCTGACCGTCACCGGCGCGGCGAAGCGGCCGGCGGTCGTGGAGTGCGCCGCCGGCACCCCGCTGCGGGAGATCCTCGACCTCTGCGAGGTGCCGAACGGCCCGGGCATCCTGATGGGCGGCTACCACGGCAAGTGGATCACCCAGGAGGCCGCCGACCGGGCGGACATCTCCCGCACGGGGCTAGCCGCGGTGGGTGGCACCCTCGGCGCCGGCATCATCGTCCCGCTCGGCGCGGACACCTGCCCGCTCGGCGAGGCCGCCCAGGTGGTCCGCTACCTGGCCGGCGAGTCCGCGGGGCAGTGCGGCCCGTGCAGGATGGGCCTGCCCGACCTGGCCCGCGCGGTCGACCTGGCGGTCTCCGGCAGCGCCCCGGTGGAGGTGGTCCGGGCGGCCGCCGGCACCGTGAAGGGGCGCGGGGCGTGCAGCCACCCGGACGGTACGGCCCGGTTCGCCCTCTCCGCGATGGAGGTCTTCGCCGAGGACCTGCGGCTGCACACCACCGGCGACGGTTGCGGCCGGCGGGTCAAGGGCGTGATGGGGTTGCCCGGCGCGCCCGACCCGAACCCGCAGCGGCTCACCCTCGACTGGTCGCGGTGCGACGGGCACGGGCTCTGCGCCCACGTGGTGCCCGACTTCATCCGGCTCGACGGCAACGGATACCCCGCCTTCCCGCCCACCCCCGTGCCCACCTGGCTGCGCGAGGGCGCGCTCAAGGCGGTCAAGGTCTGCCCCGAGCTGGCCCTGCGGCTGGCCAAGGCCGAGTAGCCCCCGAAGGGAGACCCGATGCGGACGCAGCGCCGGTCGGTCATGTCCGGGCGGTCATCCCGCCGCACCGCGCGCCGGGCGGCCGGCGCCGTCCTCCTGGTGGCTGTGCTGCTGGGCGCGGCGTCCTGCACCGGCGGGCCGGACCCGGCCGGTCCGGCCGAGGCGGCCGCGGCCACCGGCGGGACGGCGCCGTCGCCCGCCGCGTCGGGGTCGGCGCCGGTGCCGGAGACCCTGGCCTTCACCGCGACCACCCTGGACGGCACGGCGTTCTCCGGCGCGGCGCTGGCCGGCCGGCCGGTGGTGCTCTGGTTCTGGGCGCCGTGGTGCGCCACCTGCGCCAGCCAGGCCTGGACGGTCGCCGAGGTGGCCCCGAAGTACCGGGACTCGGTGGCCGTCGTCGGCGTGGCCGGGCTCGGCGAGCAGCGCGCCATGCGTGACTTCGTGACCGAGTTCGAGCTGGCCGGGACGCCGCAGCTGGACGACCGGGCCGGCGCGCTGTGGCGCCGCTTCGAGGTCGTCGAGCAGAGCACCTTCGTGATCATCGACCGGCACGGCACGGTCGTGCACCAGGGCTTCCTCGACGGCGAGGACCTGACCCGGCGGGTCGCCGCGCTGGCCGGCTGATGGTCACCCCGCTGCTGCTCGCGCTGACCGCGGGCATGCTCGGCGCGGTCAACCCGTGCGGCTTCGCGCTGCTGCCGGCGTACCTGTCGCTGCTGGTGGCCGGGGCCCCGGACACCCGGGGCGCGGTCGGCCGCGCGCTGACCGCCGCCGCCGCGCTGACCCTGGGGTACGTGCTGGTCTTCGGCGCGTTCGGGCTGGCGCTGGCCCCGCTCGCCGGCTGGCTGCGCCCCCGGCTGCCGTGGCTCACCGTCGGGCTCGGCCTGCTGCTGGTGGCCCTCGGCTGCTGGCTGCTCGCCGGCCGGCGGCTGCCCACCCCCCGCCCGCTGGCCCGGGCGCCCCGACTGACCCGGTCCTGGGCCGCCATGACGCTGTTCGGCATGGCGTCCGCGGTGGCGTCGCTGGGCTGCGCGATCGCGCCGTTCCTGGCCACCGTGGTGACCAGCCTTCAGGCCGGGTCCGCGCTGCGCGGGCTGGCGCTCTTCGGCGCGTACGCCCTCGGGATGGGCCTGGTGGTCGCGGTGGCCGCGCTCGGCGTGGCGCTGCTCCGCGGCCACCTGGTGGCCCGGCTGCGCGCGGCCGGCGCGCTGGTGCCCCGGCTCAGCGGCCTGGTGCTGCTGCTCGCCGGCGGCTACGTCGCCTGGTACGGCTGGTACGAGGTGCGCCTCGCCGCCGGCCGGCGCGACGCCTTCGGCGACCCCGTGGTGGCGGCTGCCGGCCGGGTGCAGCAGGCCCTGGTCGCCGTGCTCGACGCCGCCGGCCCGGCCTGGCTCGCCATGGCGCTGGTGGCGCTGCTGCTGATGCTCCGGCTCGCCGCCCGCACGGCGGCCCGGCACCGGGAAGCCCCGGCTGCCGTGGCGCCGGCCGCTCCGGTCGGCGACTGTCGGCCCGAGGGTGATACCTCACAGTCATCGATATGACTGTGAGGTATCACGCCGGGAGGCAGGGGTGTGCGCCCGGGCAGCCTGCCGGTCAGCGGACCGGGGTGAGGCGGTCGGTGCCCAGTCGGTCGCGCAGCACCTCGGGAACCAGCACCGAGCCGTCAGCCTGCTGGAACTGCTCCAGGATGGCCGGGAAGAGTCGGCTGGTGGCCAGCGCCGAGCCGTTGAGGGTGTGCACGAAGCGGGTCTGCTTGCCGCCCGGCTCCCGGTAGCGGATCGCCGCCCGGCGGGCCTGGTAGTCGCCGGCCCAGGAGACCGACGAGACCTCCTTGTACTTGCCGGTGCTCGGCATCCACACCTCGATGTCGAGGGTCTTCTTCATCGAGGCGCTGGCGTCGCCGGCCGCGAGCAGGCTGGTCTGGTGGTGCAGGCCCAGCCTCTCGACCAGGCTCTCCACGTGGCCGACCATCGCCGTGAGCGCGGCGTCGGCCTGCTCGGGCAGGGTGAACTGGAAGATCTCCACCTTGTTGAACTGGTGGCCGCGCACGGTGCCGCGCTCGTCGGAGTGCGAGCCGGCCGCCTCACGCCGGTAGCACGGGGTGTAGGCGAACGCCTTCAGCGGCAGCTTCGCGGTCTCCAGGATCTCGTCCTGGTAGGCGCCGAGGATCGCCGTCTCCGCGGTGGGTAGCAGGAACTGCCCGCGCGGGGCGGACTGCCGGTCCAGGTGGTAGACGTCGTCGTAGAACTTCGGGAACTGCCCGGCGGCGAAGCCGGCGCTGTCCAGCAGCAGGTGCGGCGGGAGCAGGAAGTCGTAGCCGGCCGTGATGTTCTGCTCGATCAGCCAGTTGAGCAGCGCCCACTCCAGCCGCGCGCCCAGGCCGGTGTACATCCAGAAGCCGGAACCGCCGAGCTTGACCCCGCGCTCGTGGTCGACCAGGCCGAGCGCGCGGCTCAGCTCCACGTGGTCGCGGACCTGCTCGATGGCCGGCGGCTCGCCGAAGGTCCGGACGACCCGGTTGGCCTCCTTGCCGCCCGGCACGACGTCGTCGGCGGGCAGGTTCGGCAGCTCGCTCATCCGGTCGCGCAGCCGGGCCTGCACCTCGTCCAGCTCGGACTCCAGCTCGGCGAGCTGCTTGCGGCCGGCCTCCGGGGCGGCGACCTCCGGCTCGCGGCCGGCCCGCTTCGCCTCCGCGTACGCCCGGGCCTCGGCCTTGCGGCGCTGGCGCTCGCCGTCGATCTCCGTGATCAGGCTGCGGCGCTGCTGGTCCAACCGCTGGATCTCGTCCAGCGCGCGGGTCACCTCGGCCGGGTCCAGCCGCTTGGCCAGCGCGGACGCCACCGCGTCCCGATCCTTCCGGATCAACTCCATGTCGAGCATGCTGCTCCGTACGCCTCCGTCCGGACGTCAGGTGGACCTCCAGATGCTACCGTCGCGGCCCCGCGCTCCCCGGGCGGGACCGGCGAGGGTCAGAGCCGGACCGGCATCAGGATGGAGAACGCGTCGGCGTCGTCCGGCCGGCGGAAGGCCAGCGGGGCGATCGGGCCGTCCAGCTCCAGCAGCAGCTGCCCCTGGCCGCCGGCGTCCAGCGCGTCGAGCAGGTAGCCGCCGTTGACCCCGATCCGGAACGCGTCCGGGTCGTCGGTCAGCTCGTCCGCGCCGAGCAGCCGCAGCCCGCCCCGGTCGTCCAACCCGAGCACCGTCACGGTCAGCTCGGCACCGTCGTGCTCGCGGCGCACCGTCGGGGCGGCCGCGTCGGTCAGCGCGGCCCGCAGGGCGGCCACGTCGACGGTCAGCCGGTGCGCCGGCGCGTCGTCCCGGGACGGCCGCACCAGCCGGCCGTAGTCCGGGAACTCGTACGGCAGGGCACTCGCCGCGACGCTCCGGCCGGCCACGGAGACCGAGACCGTCCCGGCGTCGACGGTCAGCCACGCCTCGGGGGTGACCCCCGCACCGGTGTCCAGCAGCGCGCGCACCTCGTCGACCAGGCCGACCGGGGCGAGCGCCCGCACCGGCGGGCCGTCCACCCGGCCCGGCACCCGGGCGACCGCCAGCCGGTGCCGATCGGTGGCGACCAGCCGGACCCCGTCCGACTCGAGGTCGAGCAGCACGCCGGCCAGCACCGGCAACTCGGGGTCGGCGCCGACGGCGAAGCGGACGGCGTCGACGGCGGCGGCCAGGTCGGCGCGGGACAGGACGAGACGGGTGGGCACGGCCTTCTCCTCGGGATCGATCAGCGTGCGGATCCGGGAGAGCTCGCGGCGGGCGTCGGCGAGCCCGTCCTCCAGCCGGCGCAAATGCGCGTCCAGCAGCCGGCGCACCGCGGCCGGCTCGGAGCGCAGCGCGAGGGCGATCTCGGCCACCGGCATGCCGACCCGGCGCAACCCGGCCACCAGCCGGGCCGGCGCGACCTGGTCGTCGGTGTACCAGCGGTAGCCGGTGACCGGGTCGACCAGCGCCGGGACCAGCACCCCGGCCGAGTCGTAGAACCGCAGGGCGCTCACCGTCAGGCCACTGGCCCGGGCCAGTTCGCCGATGCTGCGCAGGTCGCTCTCCACGGCCGGTGATCCTGTCGTCTCAACCAGGTCGAGGGTCAAGCCGCCGCCGCGCCGGGGGCGTCCAGCACGCGGAAGGTCAGCCCCGCCCGGGTCAGCCGGGCCAGCAGCGCGTCGCCCATGGCCGCCACCGGGGTGAGCTGGCCGGCGGCCGGCGGCAGGTCGTCCAGCGCCAGGCAGAGCGCCGACTCGGCGAGCATCTTGGCGGTCTCGTCGTAGCCCGGGTCGCCGCCGGCCACCTCGGTCAGCACCCGCCGGCCGCCGCCGGTGCCGACGAACCGGACCCGGAACCAGGACTTCGCCCGCTGCCGCGGCGTCGGCCCCTGGCCGGAGGCGAGCCGGCCGAGCAGCCAGCGCCGGGTCGGCGGCAGCTTCACCAGGGCGACCACGGCGCCCAGCCCGGCCGCGCCGGCCAGCACGGTGGGCAGCCGCCGCACCGCGGCGAAGTGCCGGTAGCGGAAGTCCGGGCCGTACTCCGGGCGGGCCGCGGCCGAGCGGCGGACCACCTGCGGGTCGATGGTGGGCAGCGGCACGGTCCAGACCCGCAGCTCCTTCGACCGGGCGAGCCGGCCGGGCACCGCGCGGACCCGGCGGTCGACCGGGCGCGGTTCGACCGCCCGGCGCGCCCGCGCCGCCCGGGACGCCTGGGCGGTACGGGAGAACGCGGTGAGCGCCGAGTGGTAGGTGCCGGCGGAGAACCGGCCGCTGACCCGGACGTAGCCGTCCACGGTGATCGGCCCGTCGGCGGGCAGTTGCTTGACGGTGTACCAGACGCCCAGGTCGTGCGGGACGGAGTCGAAACCGCAGGCGTGCACCAGCCGGGCCCCGGTGCGGACCGCCTCGGCGTGGTGGCGCAGGTACATCGAGTCGACGAACTCCGGCTCGCCGGTGATGTCCAGGTAGTCGGTGCCGGCCCGGGCGCAGGCGGCGACGAGCGGCTCGCCGTGGTGCACGTACGGGCCGACGTTGCTGGCCACCACCCGGGCGTTCTCCGCCACCGCGCGCAGCGACTCCGGATCGGTGACGTCGGCGGTGAGCAGCGGCAGCGCGGTCAGCGCCGGGTCGATGGCGGCGAGCCGGTCGCGGACCGCGGCCAGCCGGTCGGGGTTGCGCCCGGCCAGCGCCCAGCGCAGCCCCGGCGGCGCGTGCCGCGCCAGGTATTCCGCGGTCAACCCCCCGGTGAACCCGGTCGCCCCGAACAACACCACGTCGTACGTCCGCTCCGCCTCCACCCCCCGATCCTCCCACCCACCCCACCCGCTCTCGTTGATCATGAGGTTAGCGTCGCCGTCCGTCCCTTTTGTCGCCGCGAACCTCATGATCAACGGGGCGTGGGTTAGGGGGTGGGGTGGAGGATGGGGCGGAGGCAGCCGTGGGCGCGGGTGCGGAGCAGGGTGTAGGCCTCGGCGGCGCGGTCCAGCGGGAGGTGGTGGGTGCCCAGGTACTCGGTGCGCAGCTCGTCGCGGGCCATCCGGTCCAGCAGCATCGGGATGTAGCGCTGCCCGTGCTGGCGGGCGCCGCGCACGGTCAGCCCCTTGGCCGTCACCGCGCCGAGCGGGAACGTGTCGACGACGCCCGGGTACGCCCCGAGCACGAAGACCGTGCCGCCCTTGCGGCAGGCGTGCACCGCCTCGCGGACCGCCACCGGTCGCGGCGCCGCGCCGGTGAGGCGGTCGCCCAGTGAGCGGGTCCCGTCGGCCGTGCCGACCGCCTCGACGCAGACGTCCGGGCCCCGGCCGCCGCTGCGCTCCCGCAGCTCGGCGGCGACGTCGACGCGCTGGTAGTCGAGCGTCTCGGCGCCGGCGTGCCGCTCGGCCGCCCGCAACCGGTCCGGGTGCCGGTCGACGACGACCACCCGTTCCGCGCCGAGCAGCCGCGCCGCCCGCGCGGCGACCTGGCCGACCGCGCCGGCGCCCCAGACCGCCACCACGTCACCGGGGCGGACCCCGCCGAGCTCGGCGCCCATCCACCCGGCCGGCCCGGCGTCCGAGGCGAACAGGGCCCGGTCGTCGGTGACCGCCTCCGGCACGGCGAACGCCCCGACGTCGGCGTACGGCACCCGGACGTACTCGGCGTGGCTGCCGGCGAACCCGCCCTGGGCCCGGGGCTGGCCGAAGCAGCCCGCCACGGGGTGCCCCCAGGCCGCCTCGCCCGCGGCCGGGTCGGTGCTGCCGTTGTCGCAGCAGGAGTGCAGCTCGCGCCGGCAGTACCAGCAGCTGCCGCAGGAGACCGAGGAGCAGACCACCACCCGGTCGCCGACCCGGTGCCGGCGTACCTCGGGGCCGACCTCGACCACCTCGCCGACGAACTCGTGACCGGGGACCTCCCCGACGGCCGGCCCCCGCCCGGCGAGCAGCGGCAGGTCCGCGCCGCACACGGCGCTGCGCCGGACCCGGACGATCGCGTCGTGCCCGTTGCGCAGCTCCGGGTCGGGCACCTGCCGCACCGCCAGCTCGTCGGCGCCGACCCAGCAGAGCGCCCTCATTCCGGCGCCACCGCCGGACGGTCGACGGCGCCGCGGTCGGACCGCAGCACCTCGCCGGTCTCGGCGAGCTGCTTGACCTGTCGCAGCGCCTGCCGGACCAGCCGCCCCGGATCGTCCCCGACCAGGTGGGCGGCGAGCCCCGGCGGCGGCCCGCCGCCCGGACGCGGCCGGGCGGCGAGTTCGGTGCCCCGGTCGCCGGGGGCGGGACGTACCCGCACCTGCACCGCGCCGCCGAGCCGGCGCAGCGGCTCCGGCCACCGGCCGTCGGGGAGCACCTGGCCGGGTGGGCGGTCCACGGTCACCACCTGCCAGCGGGCGGGCCGCCGGTCGTCCTGGTCGGGCCAGCCGCCGGGACGCGGGGCGGCCAGCGCGCGTACCGCCGCCGCGCCGGCCGCCGCCGCGCCCAGGGCGACGCCGCCGCCGGCCAGCCGTGCGATCGGTCCCACCTGCCCCGCACCCCCTGTCCCGCCGGTCACCGCGGCCACTCCCGCCGCATCCGTGACGGGCGGCCGGTCACGCGCGGCCGGCCGCCCGCGTACGCCCAGGATGGGCCGGGGACGGGTGAAGCCGGCTCCCCCGGAAGGGGTGAACCGGCCCCGGCCGGGTAACCGGCCGCCGCAGGACCGGGGGAGTGGACGCGTCCGTGGGGGTGGGGCCGGATGCCGGAGGACCAGAGCCGAGCCGTGGTCGGATCCGCGGTGCGGGGCTCGGCCGGGACGCCGCTGCTGGCGTCCCGGCTGCGTCCCCCCGCGCTGCCCGACCCGGTGCTGCTGCGTCCCCGCCTGCTGCACGCGCTGGACGAGGGGACCGCCGGGCCGGTGACCCTGGTCTCCGCGCCGGCCGGCTGGGGCAAGACCACGCTGCTCGCCTCGTGGTGCCGGGCGGCCGGTGACGCCGGCCCGGACCGGGCGGAGGGCGGTCCGGTGACCGCGGCGGCCGAGGGGGCCCGGGAGACGCTGCCGCCGGGCGCGCCGCCGGGGGACTTCGGCGCGGCGGGGGACGGCGAGCCGGACGGGGAACCGCCCCGGGCGGCGTGGGTGTCGGTGGAGTCCGGCGACGACGGCGACCGCCTCTGGTCCTACCTGGCGGCGGCGCTGCGCGCGGCCACCGGCCCGGCCGACGAGCCGGAACCCCCGGTGCCCGACCGGCCGCCCCGCCCCGACCAGCTCGAACTGCTGGCCGCGGCGCTCGCCGCCCGGGACCGGCCGGTGCTGCTGGTGGTGGACGACCTGCACCGGATCGCCGACCCGGCCGCGCTGACCGGGCTGGAGTTCCTGCTCCGCCACGCCGGGGAGCGGCTGCGCCTGGTGGTCGGGGCGCGGGCCGGGGTGCCGCTGGCCGTGCACCGGTGGCGCCTGGCCGGGGAGCTGACCGAGCTCGGCCCGGACGAGCTGGCCTTCACCGGCGACGAGGTGGCCGACCTGCTCACCGCGCACGGGGTGGCGCTGCCGGTGGCCGGGGTGCGCCGGCTGCGCGAGCGGACCGGGGGCTGGCCGGCGGCGCTCCGGTTCGCCGCGCTGGCGCTGCGCGGGCAGCCGGACCCGGCGCGCTGGGTGGAGCAGTTCGGCGGCGACCAGCCGGACGTCGCCGGCTACCTGCATGAGGAGGTGCTCGCCGGGCTGGAACCCGAGGCCCGGGAGGTGCTGCGGCGGACCGCCGTGGCGGACGCGGTCTGCGCCGGCCTGGCCGACGCGCTCACCGGCCGGGCCGACACCGAGCCGACGCTGGCCGGCCTGGCCGGCGCGGGCGGGCCGCTGCGCCGCGACGACAGCCGCCCGCCGTGGTACCGCTGCCACCCGCTGCTGGCCGACCTGCTGCACGCCGAACTGGCCCGGCTACCCGCCGACGAGCTGCGGGACCTGCACCGCCGGGCGGCCGGCTGGTACGCCGACAACGGCCGGCCGGCCGACGGGCTCCGGCACGCGCTGGCCGCTCGCGACTGGGACCATGCCACCGAGCTGTTCGTGGATCGCTGGCCGGAGTTGGCCCCCTACGACCGGGAACCCCCGGCCGGGCCGGTGCCGGCCGAACCGCCGGCGGAGGCGGTGGCCCGCGACCCGGAGCTGGCGCTGGCCTGCGCCGCGGAGCGGGCGCACGCCGGGGACGCGGCGGCCGCCGCGGAGCGGCTGCGGCTCGCCGCCCAGCACGCGCCGGCGCTGCCCGCCCCGCGCCGGGACCGGTTCCTGCGCCTGGTCGCCGCACTGGAGCTGGCCCTGGCCCGGCTGGCCGGCGACCACCGGGAGGTACGCGCCGCCGCGGCCCGGCTGCTCGCCACCCGGACCGACACCGGGATGCCCGGCGCGGCACCCCGGGGCGACGCCGCCGAGGACGCCGACGTGCGGGCGGTGGCCGACACCGCCCTCGGCCTGGTGGACCTGGCCGAGGGGGACCTACGGGCGGCCGCGACCGGCTTCGAGCGGGCGCTGACGGCGGCCCGGGAGGCGGGACGGCTGCGCACCGAGTTGGTCTGCGCCAGCCGGTCGGCGCTGCTGCACGCGGTGCGGGGCGAGTTGCGGGCGGCCGAGGAGACCGCCCGGACGGCGCTGGCCCTGCCGCCCTGCCAGGGCTGGTCCTGCCGGCTGGACTGCGGACACGGGTACCTGGCGCTGGCGCTGGTGGCGCTGCACCGCGACCAGCCCGAGGAGGCCGAGGCGAACCTGGGGCTCGCCGCCCCGGCGACCGACGAGCCGACCGTGGCGGCGGTGGCCGCGCTGTGCCGGGCGTACCTGCGGCGGGACGCCGATGACCCGGGCGCCGGGCTGCGCCTGCTGGTCGAGGCCCGGGAGCGGCTGACCGACCTTCCCCGGGCCGCGGAGCTGACGCACTGGCTGCTGGCCGCCGAGGCGGACCTGCGCGGCGACCGGGGTGACCTGGACACCGCCCGCGAACTGCTGGCCGACCGGGTACGCGGGCCGGCGGAGCCGGTGCCGTCGCTGGCCGTGGCGCTGGCCCGGGTCGAGCTGCGCGCCGACGACCCGCGCGCCGCCGGGCACCTGCTGCCGGACTGGCAGGCGCCGCAGGCGTCCGACTGGCCGCTGCCGGTACGCCTCGACGCCGCCGTGCTCGACGCGGTGCTGGCCCGACGGGCCGGGGACGAGCGGCGGGCCGGCCGGCTCCTGGAGGCGGCGCTCGACCTGGCCGGGCCGGACGGCCACCGGCGGGTGTTCACCCGCGCCGAGCCCGGCGTGCGGGACCTGCTCGCCGCCCACCTCGACGCCGGCACCGCGCACTGGCCGACGGTCAGCGACCTGGTCCGGGGCGCCGACGAGCCGGCCGGGCGGGCACCGGCCGAACCGGCCGCGGCGAGCCTGGACGAGCCGCTGACCGAGCGGGAGCTGACCATCCTGCGCTACCTGCAGAGCATCCTGTCCAACGTGGAGATCGCCAGCGAGCTGTCCCTGTCGGTCAACACGGTGAAGACCCACGTCCGCAACATCTACCGCAAGCTCGACGCGACCCGCCGCCGCGAGGCGGTGCGCCGCGCCCGCGAACTCCGCCTGATCTGACCAGGCCACGTCGACCGGGAGCTCCGCGTCGGCCGGAGGGTTGCCGGTGACGCGGAGCTCCCGGTCGGCGGGAGGGGAGTGGCTCAGGGGTTGGCGGCCGCGTCGACGGCCGCGAGCAGGTCGGCGAGGTCGTAGCCGCCGTCGTGGCGGACCTCGTTGACGAAGAGGGTGGGCGTGGCGTTGACACCGCTGCGGATGCCGCTGACGAAGTCCGCCCGCACCCGGTCGCCGTGCGCCTGCCGCTCCACCTCGGCGCGGACCTCGTCGGTCGGCAGGCCGAGCTGCTCGATGCCGAGTGACAGGTGCACCGGGTCGAGCTGGTCCTGGTGCTCGTAGAGCCAGTCGTGCATGGCCCAGAACTGCCCGCGCCGGCCGGCCGCCTCGGTCGCCTCGGCGGCGCTCTCCGCGTACGGGTGCATGTTGGCGATGGGAAAGTGCCGGTAGACCAGCCGGACCGTGTCCGCCCGCTGGCGGAGCAGGTCGGCCAGGTTCCGGTACGCGGCTCCGCAGAACCGGCACTGGAAGTCGGCGTACTCGACGATGGTCACCGGTGCGTCCACCGGTCCACGGACGTGGTCGTGCTCGGTCACCGGGGTGCGCAGCCGGGCGGTGACCTGGAGTGGCGTGGTCATCCGACCCCCCGATCGCCGGCGGACCCGGACGCGCCGCGCCCGGGTCGGATCAGCCCGTTCGGCTCAGTCATGGCTCCCACGCTCGCCGCTGGGCGGGTGAGGGCGGCTCACCCGGGGCGGGTGGTTCCCGCCGGCCGGCGGAGCCCCCGGCGTCGGCCCGCGGGACCCGGGTGGCGCGCCGGCCGGTTCAGCCCAGCACGGGGGCCACCGCGATCCGGTTCTGCACCTCCCGGATGCCCGGCGCCGACCAGACGATCCGCTCCACCTCGGCGCGTTCGGGGATGGAGTGGACCAGCCCGCCGAGCAGCACCGTGTCGCCGTGCACCCGGACGGTGATCCGCTCCGCCTCGGTCGCCCGGTTGCGGGCCAGCGCGTCGACGATCCGCTCGGCCAGCACGTGCCCGTCCGGCCGGACGTCCGGGCGGACGGTGATCCCGTTGCTGACCCCGCGTACGCCGGTGAGCCGGGCGACCGCGCGTTCGGCGGCCCGGCGCTGATACTCCCACTCCACCTCGCCGTGCAGGGTCACCCAGCCGCTGGAGACGGTGACGTCGAGCCTGTCGAGCGGCACGAAGGCGTCCCACTCCAGCGCGTGGCCGGCCGCCGCGGCGAGGTCCGGATCGGCCCGCTCGGCGCCGGTGCCGATCTGCACCATCAGGTCGTTGGCGACCGCGCGGACCCGGGTGACCCGGTGCGCCGCCCGCTCGGCGGCCCACTTCTTGGCGTAGCTGTCCACCCGGCCGGTGAGCGTGACCACGCCCTCGGAGACGGTCACGCCGATCTCGTGCGGCTGTACCCGGGGCTCCCAGGTCAACTCGTCGAGAACGGCGGACTGGATGTCCTGGTCGGTACGGGTGATCGTGGTGATCGCCATCTGTCACTCCTCCCCGGAATGCGGCTGCGTACGTCACGCCGTCCCCGATCCTGCCGCCGCCGGGGATGAGACCCCCTCACCCGGCCCGGGCGACCCGGGAGCGGGCGGTCGGCCCCCGGCGCGGGCAGGGCGCACTGGGAGCGCTTCCATACAAGGGGTGGGATCGGTTAGGGTGAGCGCGTTCCTCGGGTGCGGGAGCCGTCGCGCCGAGCAGCGGAGCAGGGGCAGCTCCGTGTTCCGCACGTCGCTCGTCCCGGGCGCGCCACCGGTGCGCTCCGCGGCCGTCACCTGGAGAGGAACCGCAGATGCGGAGAAGTTTCACCGGCGCGGTGGTGTCCGCGCTGGCCGTCGCCGCGGCCGTGGTGGCGGTGCCGTTCACCGCCGCCGGCTCGGCGCCGGCAGCTGAGGCGTACAGCTGGAAGAACGTCCGGATCGACGGCGGCGGCTTCGTCCCCGGGATCGTCTTCAACCCCACCGAGAAGAACCTGATCTACGCGCGCACCGACATCGGCGGGCTGTACCGCTGGGAGCAGGGCAGCCAGTCGTGGACCCCGCTGCTGGACTGGGTCGGCGCCGACAGGTGGGGCTGGAACGGCGTGGTCAGCGTCGCCACCGACCCGGTGCAGACCAACCGGGTGTACGCGGCGGTGGGCATGTACACCAACGACTGGGACCCGAACAACGGCGCGATCCTGCGCTCGGCCGACAAGGGCGCCACCTGGCAGGTCACCGAGCTGCCGTTCAAGAACGGCGGGAACATGCCCGGCCGCGGCATGGGCGAGCGGCTGGCCGTGGACCCCAACGGGAACAGCATCGTCTACTACGCCGCCGAGGGCGGCAACGGCCTGTGGCGCAGCACCGACTTCGGGGCGACCTGGGCCAGGGTGGCCAACTTCCCCAACGTCGGCAACTACCGGGCCGACCCGAGCGACCCGAACGGCTACAACGGCCAGAACCAGGGCCTGACCTGGGTCAGCTTCGACAAGAGCACGGGTACGGCCGGCACCGCCACGCAGACCGTCTACGTCGGGGTGGCGGACAAGGAGAACCCGGTCTACCGCAGCACCGACGGCGGCGCCACCTGGGAGCGGATCCCCGGCCAGCCGACCGGCTACCTGGCGCACAAGGGCGTCGTCGACCCGGTGGGCGGCTTCCTCTACATCGCCACCAGCGACACCGGCGGCCCGTACGACGGCGGCAAGGGCGACGTCTGGAAGTTCACCCGGGCCACCGGCGCCTGGACCCGGATCAGCCCCGTCCCGTCCACCAGCACCGACGCCTACTTCGGCTACAGCGGCCTCACCATCGACCGGCAACGGCCGAACACCCTGATGGTCGCCACGCAGATCTCCTGGTGGCCGGACGCCATCTTCTGGCGCAGCACCGACGGCGGCGCCACCTGGAGCCGGATCTGGGAGTTCGGCAGCTATCCCGACCGGACCAAGCGCTACACCATGGACGTCAGCGCGGTGCCGTGGCTGACCTTCGGCAGCAACCCCGCCCCGCCGGAGGAGACGCCGAAGCTCGGCTGGATGAACGAGTCGGTCGAGATCGACCCGCACGACAGCAACCGCTTCATGTACGGCACCGGCGCGACCATCTACGGCAGCACCGACCTCACCAGGTGGGACAGCGGCGGCCAGCTCACCATCCGGCCGATGGTCAGGGGCCTGGAGGAGACCGCGGTGCTCGACCTGGTCAGCCCGCCCTCCGGGGCGTCGCTGGTCAGCGCGCTCGGCGACATCGGCGGCTTCCGGCACACCGACCTGGACGCGGTGCCGGCGATGATGTTCACCCAGCCCACCTTCACCAGCACCACCAGCCTGGACTACGCCGAGACGAAGCCGGCCGTGCTGGTGCGGGCCGGCAACTTCACCGACGCGGACCGCCCGAACGACAGCCACGTGGCGTTCTCCACCGACGGCGGGGCGAACTGGTTCCAGGGCACCGAGCCGGCCGGGATCGGCAACGGCGGCACGGTCGCCGCCGCGGCCGACGGCAGCCGCTTCGTGTGGGCCCCGGGCGACGCCGGCCAGCCGGTGCTGCACTCGGTCGGCTTCGGCACCTCCTGGACCCCGTCGACCGGCATCCCGGCCAACGCGACCATCGAGTCCGACCGGGTCAACCCGAACAGGTTCTACGGCTTCAGCGGTGGCCGGCTCTACGTCAGCACCGACGGCGGGGCGAGCTTCACCGCCTCGGCCGCCACCGGCCTGCCCGGTACCGGCACGGTGAAGTTCAAGGCGCTGCCCGGCCGGGAGGGCGAGCTGTGGCTGGCCGGCCAGGGCGGGCTCTGGCGCTCCACCGACGCCGGGGCCGGCTTCACCCGGCTGGGCACCGTGAGCACCGCGGGCAACGTCGGCTTCGGCAAGGCGGCGCCCGGGCGGACGTACCCGGCGGTGTACCTGTTCGGCACGGTCGACGGCCAGCACGGCGTCTTCCGCTCGGACGACACCGGCGCGAGCTGGGTACGGATCAACGACGACCGGCACCAGTACGGCAACGCGGGCGAGGCGCTGACCGGCGACCCCCGGGTCTACGGCCGGGTCTACCTCGGCACCAACGGCCGCGGCATCCTGGTCGCCGACCGGCTCGGCGGCACTCCCACCCCGACCCCGACCGGGCCGACGCCCACCCCGACCGGGCCGACGCCGACGCCCACCGGCCCGACCCCGACCCCGACCGGCCCGCCGCCGGCCGGCGGGTGTTCGGCCGCCTACCGGGTGACCGGCTCCTGGCCGGGCGGCTTCCAGGGCGAGGTGGCGGTCCGCAACCCGGGCACCGCCCCGATCGCCGGCTGGACGGTGGACTGGACGTTCCCGGACGGCCAGCGGATCACCCAGCTCTGGGGCGGTACGCACACCCAGACCGGGCCGACGGTCGCGGTGCGCGACGCCGGCTGGAACGGCGGGCTGGGCGCCGGCGCCAGCACCACCGTCGGCTTCCTCGGCAGCTGGACCGGCGCCAACGGTCCACCGGCGACGGTCACCTGCACCAGCCGCTGAACCGGCGGCGGGCGGCCCGGAGGCGGGCCGCCCGCCCGGGTGCGGCGCGGACTCCGGTCCGCCGGGGCCGCCTGAGGGGTCCGGCGCCCCGGCGGGCCGGGCCATAGGCTCGGTGGCCGGAACCGAGGGAAGGGGACAGGCCCATGAGTTCGATCAGGACGGCCTACCTGAACGCCGCGCGTTCGGCCGTCGCGCTGCTCGCCGAGCCCGCCGTCGCGGCCCGCTGGGACGAGCCGAGCGCGCTGGCCGAGTTCGGTGTCGGCGGGCTGGCGGGCCACCTCGCCGGCCAGCTGTTCCAGGTGACCACGGTGCTCGCCGAGCCGGTGCCCGCGGGCGAGCCGGTCGGGCTGCTCGACCACTACGCGCCGGCGAGGTGGATCGGGACGCCGCTGGACGACGAGATCAACGTCGGCATCCGGCGGGCCGGCGAGAGCGTCGCGGCGGACGGGCCGGCGGCCCTGGTCGACCGGGCCACCGGCACGCTGCGCGACCTGGCCGCAGCGCTGCCGGCGGAGCCGGCGGACCGGGTGGTGCACCTGGCCCGGGGGCCCTGGTCGCTCACCCTGGACGACTACCTCACCACCCGGCTGATGGAGATCGCGGTGCACTCCGACGACCTCGCGGTCAGCGTCGGCGTACCCACCCCGGAGCTGCCCGCCGAGGTGATCGACCCGGTGCTCTCCCTGCTGGCCCGGCTCGCGGTACGCCGGCACGGGCAGCCGGCGGTGCTGCGGGCGCTCAGCCGGGCCGAACGCGCGCCGGCCGACATCACCGCGTTCTGACCCACCGGCCGGCCCCCCTTCCGGTCTGCCGCGGGCGGCACCCCCGGACACGCGGCGGGCCCCGGTCGACCGGGTGGTCGACCGGGGCCCGTGAGACGCCCGTGCCGGCGGGCGGTCAGCCGTCCAGATTGACGGGGGAGTTCGGCCGGTCCACGTCGACGAACTCGACGTCGTCCATGGCCCGGTCCCGGCTGCCGGCCGCCCGGGCGGCGGTGCCGGCGGCCCAGCCGATCGCCGCGCCGGCCAGGGCGGCGGCGATCAGCAGCGACCAGGGCAGCGCCGGCCGGCGGCCGGCGAGCGCGTCGAAGGCGAGGGTCGCCCGACGCCGCGCCTCGTCCGCCGCGGAACCCACCAGTTCGCCGGCGCCGTCGGTCAGGCCGGAGCCGCGGCGGGCCGACCGGGCGGTGTCCCGGACGCTGTCCCCGGCGGAACTGACGGCGGAGACGAGGTGCTGCCAGGCATGGTCCGCGATCCGCTCCGGTTTGCTGCGGCGGTCCAGCAGGTTGGTTCCGAACATCGTGGTTACCTCCTCGGGGTGCCGAAGTCGGCCGGCCACTTCGGACTCCGGCGTCTGTCCGGCGCGTTACGGTTCGCCTTCATCCGCCAGTGCCCCGCCCGTGGCCGGTGCAAACCCGCGCCGACGACGGGTGCCGGATCCCGATCCGGGCGCCGTCAGCGCAGCACGACCACGGCCGCCGCGCCGCGGGCGAAGTCCTCGTCGTCGTCCTCGTCGTCATCGCCGCCACCACCGAACCCGCAGGCCAGTACGAGGGCCAGCAGCGCGCCGACCCCGGCCAACGCGGCAAGTCTCCTGAGCATCGATCGTCCTCTCCGTCGCAGTGGCCAACCTCCCCGCCGACTCTAGGTGCGGTGGGCAAGGCCCGGGGCGCAAGCGGGGGCGGTCCGGCGGGTCGGGATCCCCGCGACGGCGCGGGTGGCACGCCCGGGACTATTGCGTTCGGCCGGAGTGGCGCCGGCCCGTTACCCTGGGACGGCGACGCGTGGTCGTGCGCTGATCGTTGGGGAAATAGAATACGAAAAGTCCGGATAAGGGCGATTTGCTGTGTCCGGATCCGCGAATTGCTCATCCCGAGGGGTGGCGACCGAGGCCGTGAGAGGAATACTCTCGGTCGCGGCCCGCGTACTGATGAGGCGCCCGTCGGACGGGCGAGTGGAGGTGCTCGCGTGAGCCTGTCGATCGTGAAGTCGGTTCTGCCCGGTGGTGTCATCGAGATCGCCCCGCGGGGCGAGATCGACGTCGACACCGCGTACGAGGTGCGTGAGGCGATCGCCGAGGTGCTGGCCAAGGGGCACCCGACCCGCATCGAGCTCAACATGCGCCTGGTCACCTTCATCGACTCGGTCGGCATCAGCGCGATGGTCGCCGGCTTCCAGACCGCCGAGGTCAGTGGCGTCAAGCTGGTCGTCACCGAGCCCAGCCGGTTCGTGCACCGCCAGCTCTGGGTCACCGGCCTGCTCGGCCTCTTCGGCGCTCCGGAGCCCTACTACGCGGGCGCTCCCGCCCCGGAGGTCCTCCCCGGCGCCTGATCGCCGAGCGCCGGCACCCGGCCCGACCGCTGGCCGCCGGCACCGCGACTGAGCGTCGGCCGCCGGCACCCCGACTGAGCGTCGGCCGCCGGCACCCGGCCGGCCCCCGCGAGGGCATCGGACGACGACGTCAGGTGGTCGACGCGGCGTCGTCGAGGCCGGCGAGGTCCACGTCGGTCACCTCGGTGACCGCGCGGATCGCCGTCACCGAGGCGTACCCGTCGGCGAGCAGCGCCAGGTCGGTGCCGGGCTGCACCGCCTGCCCCGGCTCCTCCAGCGACGTCCGCACGTACCCGTGCCCGGACTCGGCCACCGTCATCTGCACCTGGCCGAAGCTGGCCAGCGACCCGCGGCGCACCCCGCGCAGCCGGTCGTGCGGCAGGTCCGGTGCGTTCACGTTGAGCACGCTCTCCACCGGCCCGGCGGTCAGCCGGGGGAGCAGGTCGAGGGCGACCCGGGCCGCGGTCGCCCAGTGCCGCTCGGCGTCGCGTACCCGGGCGGCGGCGGCCACCGCGGCGCCCCCGCTGGCGGCGGTCGCCTCCCCGGCGGAGAGCACGTCGAGCGAGACGGCCATCGCCCGGCAGCCGTTCGCGGCGGCGGTGAACGCGGCGCCGACGGTGCCCGAGTGCAGCACGGCGCGGCCGGCGTTGGCGCCCCGGTTGATGCCGGAGAGCACCACCGACGGCGGCGCCCCGAACGCGCCGTGCACGGCGATCAGCGCGATGAACCCGGGCGAGCCGCCGACCCCGAAGGCCGGCACCCCGGGCAACTCCGGCAACGGATGGTCGCGGACCACGACGTGTCCCTCGCGTTCCACCGCGGTCATCGCGGCGCTGGTGCCGCTCGCCTCCTCCAGCGGGGCGGCGACCACCACGTCCAGCCCCCGGTCCACCGCCGCCCGGGCCAGCGCCTGGATGCCGGGCGCGGCGATCCCGTCGTCGTTGGTCACCAGCACCCGCAGCGTCATCGCTCGGTCGCCCGCTCGGCCAGTTCGTCCGGGGTGGTCCGCTCCTGCGGCCGGCTGCCCGCCGGCACCAGCCGCACCCGGTCGACCAGGCCGGTGATCGAGTCCAGCCGGCCGGTGCCCAGGCCGTGCCGGGTGACGTTCAGCGCGCCGGCCGCCGCCCCGGTACGGATCGCGGTCCGCACGTCGCCGCCCCGGGCCACCACGGCGGCCACCCCGGCGGTCATCGAGTCGCCGGCGCCGCGCGGGTCGGCCGCCTGCAGCCGGGGCATCTCCACCTCGAACACCTCGCCGTCGACCAGGGCGAGGGCGGGCTGGTCGGCCCGGCTCACCACGACGTTCTCGGCGCCGCCGGCGTGCAGGTCGTACATCGCCCGGGTGAGCTGCTCCTCCTCGTCACCGGCGGCCCGGCCGTCGGCGATCAGTTCCTCGTGGCTGACCTTCAGGAAGAACACGCCGCTGTCCAGCACCGCGGCGAGGTGCTCGCCGGCCAGGTCGACCACCACCCGGCCGCCGTTGGCGCCGAGGTCGGCGGCGAAGCGCCGGTAGAGCTCGGCCGGCACCAGCGACGGCTCGTTCGGACCGCTCAGCACGCTCACCGGCGCGCGCAGCCCCTCGCCGAGCGCCAGGTTGTAGAGCTCGTCCAGCTCGTGACGGCTCAGCGGCTGCCCGGGCACGTCCACGATCTCCCGGCGGGCGCCGTCGCGGCGGTCGTGCACGTACCCGCCGCTGCCCGAGTCGCGGACCACCACCTTGAGGTCGACCCCCTCGCCGACCAGCAGCGGCTCCAGCACCTCGCCGATCTCACCGCCCAGCGCGGTGCAGAGCACCACGTCCACGCCGAGCGACATCACCATCCGGGCCTGCCAGACCCCCTGCCCGCCCGGGTGCAGGTGCAGCTCCGGCTGGTCGCTCGGCTGGTCGACGGTCACCGTCAGCCGGGGCGTGGGGGCGAAGACCATCACGTGGCCGCTCATCGGTGGCATCCCGGCATCATTCCGTCCTCCCTGGCCCGGCACGGCGGGTGATCCCGCACCAGCTGACCGTAGCCGCGACGCCGGCCGTCGTCCGCCGGTCCGGCCGGTGCCGGTCGGGGCGTTGCCAGGCGGACCCGGCGTGGGCGACGATCGTCCGACCAGTGACGGTGGGGAGACGGCGTGCTCAGGCAGGATTCCTTCAGCTACACCGTCCAGGCCCGCTGCCCGGTGGCGGAGGCGGCGGCGTTGCTCGCCGACCCGACCCGGCAGGCGGAGCTGCACCCGCTGATCGTCCGGGTCCGCCGGCTGCGGACCCGGCCCGGGGCCCGGGCCAGCTACGCGATCACCGATCGGCTGGCCGCCGGGCCGCTGCGATTCCCGGTCACCTACCGGGCGGACGTGCTGGTCGCCACCGCCGACGAGATCGTCACGATGGCGCGGCAGTGGCCGGCCACGACCGTGCGCAACCGCACCCGGTTGCGGGCCGAGCCGGACGGGGTCCGGATCGACGTGGAGATCACCCTGACCGCGCCGGCGCCGCTGTTCCGGTACGCCTTCGGCCAGGCCCGCTCCGCCCACCTCGGGCTGGCCGCCCGGTTGGGCGCGGTGCTCGACCGCGGCCCGGCCGACCCGCCGCCGGTCGGCTGAGCGGTGCAGCCGGGCCGCAACCGGGATCAGCGGGCCGCCGCCGCGGTCGGGCGGCGCGCGGCCGTGCGGGTGGCCCGCCGCAGCCGGCCCCACGGCTTGTACGTGGAGAGCACGGTCGCGACGATCAGCAGGCTGGTCGACACGGACGGGGCGACCACCAGGTCGATCCGTTCCCGCACCGGGAACGCCGCGCCGGCCTCCCCGGCGTGCCGCAGCGCCGGGGTGAGCACGAACAGCACCAGCCCGGTCATCACGGTGGTGAGCAGGAACTTGACCAGCACCCAGCGGTGCCGCAGCAGGCCCCACGGGGTGAGCAGGGCGCTGGCCACGCCGACCAGCCAGACGGCCACGCTCAGCGGGGCGAAGAGCACGGTGCCGACCAGCGCGGAGATCGGGTAGACGGCGGCCGGGTCGGCGCCGCGCAGCACGGCGACGCCGAGCGTCAGCAGGACCAGGTCGACGCCGAGCCAGCCGAGCGAGGTGACCAGGTGCAGGGTGAGCAGGGCCTTGCGGGCGGGAGGCGGAAGACGGCTCATACCCGACGATGCTGCCGCCGCGCCGGGCTCGGGTCGTCGGGCCGGCGACGACACCCGCGATACGTCCGGGGGCGTAGCCCGGGGCGTGCCGGCACCGCGTCCGGCGTACCCGGTGACCCGCCGTCGGGGCGGGTCACCGGTGCCGGGCGTCAGTACACCGACAGGTGCACGTGGTTGGTGTGGTCGCTGGACGGGTCGCCGCCCGCCCCGCTGTAGGACTTCCACCCGCTGCTGGGCAGCCAGATCTGCCGGTACCAGATCACGTAGAGCACGGCGAGCCGGTCGGAGTTCCGGATGAAGAACGCGGCCAGGTTGTTGCCGTACGTCTTGTCCCCGCCGGTGGCATCCCCGCCGAAGCCGCTCTTCTGCGCCGCGAAGTCGCAGGCCCGGCCCTTCGGGTGCTCGCCCGAGCCGCCGGAGCGGTAGCAGGAGACGTACCGGGTGAAGCCGGCTGCCTTGGCCTGGTTGAGCGCGTGCAGGGTGCGCGGGGTGATGCAGCCGTTGGCCGGGGTCGGGTCGTTGACGCTGCACGACTCGGCCGGCCAGGAGCCGTCGGAGTTGCGCGGGGCCGGCTTGGCCGTCGCGGTGGAGGTGCCCCGGTTGGAGGTGTCCCCGCCGGAGGCCTTCGCGTTGGCCACGGTCAGCGCCCGCTCGGCCTGCTCCTTGCGCTTGGCCATCAGGGTGACCTGCTTGCGCTGCTCGCGGATCTCGCCGTCCAGGGCGAGCTTGGTCCGGTTGGCCTCGTCACGGGTCTCCTGGAGGTCGCGCAGCACCCGGTCCTCGTTGGCCGCGACCGCGTCGAGCGCGGCGGCGCGGTCCATGAAGCCGTCCGGGGAGTTGCTGTTGAGCAGCGCGGACGCCACGCCGAGCCGCCCGGTGCGGTACGCCACACCGGCGATCTCGCCGACCTTGCTGCTGCGTTCGGTCAGCTCGCGCTCGGTGGCCTGGAGCTGGACGCCGAGTTGCTGTTGCCGCTTGACCGACTTGTCCAGCGCGGCCTTGGCGTCCAGGTAGCCCTTGCTGGCCGCCGCCAGCTGGGCGCGCAGGGCGGGGGTGCCGCCCTCCTCGTCCTGGCCGGGTGCGGCGGCGAGCAGGCCGGTGGCCGCCGGGGCGGCGCCGGCCGGTGCGGCGGGCGCGATGGCGCCGCCGAGCGCGAGGGTGATGACGATCAGTGCCGCCACCCGGGCGGCGGTGCGTCGTACAGGTGCCACTACTGGCATACACGTGTCCTTCCGTCAGCCGCCGACCGGGTTAGCTGACGGGTTCGGGACGGAAGATCCCTACCGCTGACGCGGATGCACCCCAGGAACATGGTTCCCCGGCTCGCCCCTGCGGGCGATTAGGCGGCGGCCACCGCCGGCACCGGTGCGTGCCGCCGGGCGGAGGCCGGAGCCGAGCCTACCGGTGCCCGTGTGACCAGTGCAGCGGAAGTGACTGACGGTGCGCACGTGGTCACCGAAAAATCGGGCATAGGGGAACAATACCCACGCAGATTTAAGGTTGTGCTCATTACCACTCAACCGACCCGCAGATCCCAGGGGACGCACCCGGCTCGATCTGCAACGTCGCGTGCTCGATCCGGAAGTCCTGCTGCAGCGCCGCGCGGGCGTCCGCGAGCACCCTGCCGACCTCCGCGCCGGGCGCCATGGTCAGGTGCGCCGAGGCCACCTCCATGCCGGAGGTCAGCGTCCAGACGTGCAGGTCGTGGACGCCGGCCACGCCGGGCACCGCGGCCAGCCGGTCGTGCACCGCGGTGACCTGGAGGTGCTCGGGCGCGGCCTGCACCAGGATGCGCAGCGCGGCCCGCCCCAGCCGCCAGGTGCGGGGCAGGATGAACAGGCCGATGGCGACGGCCACCAGCGGGTCGGCCCACCACCAGTCGGTCAGCGCGATCAGCAGCGCCGCCCCGATCACGCCGAGCGAGCCGAGCAGGTCGCCGAGCACCTCCAGGTACGCCCCCTGCAGGTTGATGCTCTCCCGGGCGCCGGAGCGGAGCAGCGCGAAGGCGGCCACGTTGGCGAGCAGGCCGAGGACGGCCACCGCCAGCATCGGGCCGGCCAGCACCTCCGGCGGGTGGCCGAACCGGCGGATCGCCTCTACCACCACGTAGACGGCGACGCCGGAGAGCAGCACGGCGTTGGCCAGCGCGGCCAGCACCTCGAGCCGGTAGAGCCCGAAGGTGCGCTGCGGGTCGCCGGCCGTGCGTCGGGAGGCGGTGATTGCGGCGAGGGCCATGCCGATGCCGAGCACGTCGGTGAACATGTGCCCGGCGTCGGAGAGCAGCGCCAGCGAGCCGGTGCGGAAGGCGGCCACCGCCTCCACCACCATCAGCGCGGTGAGCAGGCCGAACGCGGCCCAGAGCCGGCCCCGGTGGTGGTGGGCGGCGTGCACCGCCGACCCGTGCTGGTGGTCATGACCTGCCCCCACGCGAACACCCTCCGCCGCCCGTCCGGACCCGGTCAAATATATGCTCACATAGCTATGTATGCAACTGTTGGGCGGGCCGGCACGCCCCGCGGGCGGGCCGCCCCGGCCCTCAGCCGGTCGGGTCGATGGTGGTCAGCCGCTGGGTCGCCCGGGAGAGCGCCACGTAGAGCGTGCGTACCCCGGACCCCGGATCGGCCCGGACCTCGCTCGGCGCGACCAGCACCACCCCGTCGTACTCCATGCCCTTGGCCTCCAGGCTGGTCACCACCTGGAGCCGGGGAGCGCCCAGGCCACCCAGCCAGCCGGCGACCTCGGCCCGGCGCGGCACCGGCGTGATCACGCCGACGGTCCCCTCCACCTCGGCGAGCAGCGCGGAGGCCGCCTCCAGGACGGCGGTCTCCAGCTCCGCCGGCGGCACCACCAGCTCGACCGGGTCGACGCCGGTGGACCGGACCGCGGTGGGCAGCGGCAGGTCCGGGTAGAGCCGGCGGATCTCGGCCGCCGCCACCGCGAAGATCTCCGCCGAGTTGCGGTAGTTGGTGGTGAGCGTGAACTGGTGCCGCTTGCGCCGGCCGAGCGCCTGGTCCCGGGCCCGGGTCAGCTCCTCCGGGTCGCCGGTCCACGCGGTCTGCGCCGGGTCGCCGACCACCGTCCAGGACGCCAGCCGGCCGCGCCGGCCGATCATGCGCCACTGCATCGGCGAGACGTCCTGCGACTCGTCGACCACCACGTGGGCGTACTCCCGGTAGTCCTCCGGGCGCTGCCGGGTCGCCTCGCGGGCGGCCCGCTGCCGGTCGGCGAAGGTGCTCAGCTCGCGGACCCCGCCGGCCAGCTGGAACGGGTCCCGCTTGGCCCGGGCCGGGCGAACCGGCTTGCCGAGCAGCGCGTCCAGCTCGTCCAGGAGCGCGACGTCGGCGACGGTCAACCCCTCGGTCTCCAGCGTCCGGTACGCGGCCGTCAGCAGCCGGATCTCGCGGCCGGAGAGGATGCCACCGGCGTACCGGCGCAGCCGTTCCTCCTCGGCCAGCCAGCCGAGCACGTGCCGCGGGTGCAGCCGGGGCCACCAGGCCTTGAGGAACTCCCGGAACTCGGGGCGGTCGGCCAGCTCGTCCTCGAAGGCGCGCTGTTCGGGCAGCCGGCCGATGTGCAGCCGCCGGGCCTGCGCCCAGAGCGCGGCGAAGATGCCGTCGAAACCGGCCCGGCGCACCTCGTTGCGGCGGGCGCCCCGGGGCAGCGCGCGGTCCCGGATCGCGTCCAGCTCGGCGCGCTCCAGCCGGAGCAGTTCGCCCCGGTAGAGCAGCCGCAGCTCGCCCGGGCCGTCCGGCACCGCGTCCCGGACCGCCCGCTCCAGCACCCGGCGCATCCGCAGCGAGCCCTTCACCGCCGCCACCTCCGGCGGGTCGGTGCGGGTGGTGGCCATCCCGGGGAAGAGACTGCCCAGCGAGCGCAGGGTGGCGGTGTCCTCGCCGAGCGACGGCAGCACCGAGGCGATGTACTCCACGAAGACCGTGGACGGGCCGACCACCAGGATCCCGCCGCCGGCGTACCGGCTGCGGTCGGAGTAGAGCAGGTACGCGGCGCGGTGCAGGGCGACCGCCGTCTTGCCGGTGCCGGGACCGCCGGAGACCACGGTCACCCCGGAGCCGGGGGAGCGGATCGCCTCGTCCTGCTCCCGCTGGATGGTGGCCACGATGTCGCGCATCCCCCGGCCGGTGGCCTTGGAGAGCGTGGCGAGCAGCGCGCCGTCACCGACCACCGCCAGGTCGGCCGGCGCGGCGCCCGGATCGAGCAGGTCGTCCTCGATCCGGGTCACCCGCTCGCCGGACGACTGGATCATGCGGCGCCGCACCACGTTCAGCGGCTGCGCCGGGGTGGCCTGGTAGAACGCGGCGGCGGCCGGCGCCCGCCAGTCGACCACCAGCGTGGCGGCGTTCTCGTCCCGGATGCCGAGCCGCCCGACGTGCAGCACCTGCCGGTCGCGCAGGTCGAGCCGGCCGAAGACCAGTCCCTCGTGCTCGGCGTCCAGGACGTGCCGGCGCTGCGCGGCGTGGAAGACCATCGCGTCCCGTTCGACCAGCGCGCCGAAGTTGCCCACCCGGGCGAGCCGGTACCCCTCCTGTTCGGCGCGGACCGCGGACCGGCGCAGCTCGGCCAGTCGGGCGTACACCCGGTCGAGATGCCGCTGTTCGACGGCGATCTCCTGTTCCAGGGTGGTCTGGTCGGTCAACGCTCGAACTCCTCCGACGGCGGTGGGGCGGCCGCGACGGGCGCGGGGCCGCGCGCCGGGGCTGACCGGGTGAGGGTACGGCAGCGCCGCGACCGGCGGCGGAGGCCGGCGCGATCCGTGACCCCGGTGACCCCGGCCGGGCTCAGCCGACCTGGCCCGCCGGTGCCGCCGGCCGGCCGGTGACCTGACGGAGTACCCCGACCAGGGCGGCGTTGACCTCCTCGGGCCGTTCCATCATCAGCATGTGGCCGGCGCCGGGGCAGACGGTCAGCTCGGTGGCGGGCAGCGCCGCGGCGATCGACTCGGCGCACGGCGGCGGGGTGAGCCGGTCCCGGTCGCCCACCAGCGCGGCGGCCGGCAGGTCGCCGAGCGCGGCGAGGGTCTCCAGCCGGTGCTGCGCCCCGATCGAGGCGCGGAAGCCGCCGATCGAGCGCAGCGAGGCCCGCGCCACCGCCGAGGTGACCAGGCGGATGTCGGACGGGTCGCAGCGGTCGCCGAAGAGCATCCAGCGGATGCTGGGGCGCAGCGCGCGCAGCAGCGCCCGGGGCGCCCGCCAGGACCCGCAGCGGGCCAGCACGCCGGCCCCGGTGGTCTCGGCCAGCCGGATCAGCCGGGCGATCCGGGGGGAAAGGCCGTAGACGGTGTGTGTGTGCCCCTCGGCGGTGGTGGAGACGAAGACCAGCCCGGCGGTGCGGGCGGCGAAGTGCGCCGGGTGCCGGTGGGCGTACTCCATGATCGTCATGCCGCCCATCGAGTGCCCGACCAGCACCACCCGGCCGGCCGGGGTGACCTCGTCCAGCACCGCGGCCAGGTCGTCGCCGAGCTGGGCCAGGGTGGCCGTGGGCAGCGCCATGCAGCTGGACCGGCCGTGCCCGCGGGCGTCGTAGGTGACCACCCGCACCGGCTCGGCGACCGCGTCGCGCAGCGCGGCGAGCTGCCGGTGCCAGGCGCGCCCGTCCAGCGTCCAGCCGTGCAGGAGCACCACGGTGAGCTCGGCGTCGGCCGGCCCGGTGACCTCCACGTGCAGGCGTACGTCGTCGGGCAGGTGTACCTCCAGCTGCTCCGGCATCGCCACCTCCCCGGGCCGGACGGATCCGCAACACCGGGGATACCCGGTGGTAACACCGGCTACCCGCCATGACACCACGCCAACCGTGGTGGTGAGAAGATTCGCGACCCGGCACCGCCGGGCGGCCCGCCCGAGCAAGCTGGGGGCATGTGGTCAACGCCGGCCGGGGGCGGCGCCGGGCCGGGCCGGCCGGACGGGCGCCTGGCGGGCGGCACTCCCCGCGCCGCGCTGGCCGAGCTGCTCGCCGGGAACCGGCGGTTCGTCAGCGGCCAGCCGATCCACGGGCACGACGTGACCGCCGCCGCGGCCAGCGCCTCGGGCGACCAGCAGCCGTACGCGGTGGTGCTGGGCTGCATCGACTCGCGGGTGCCGCTGGAGGCGATCTTCGACCAGACCTTCGGCTCGATCTGTGTGATCCGCACCGGCGGGCACGTGCTGGACCGCGCGGTGCTGGGCTCGATCGAGTACGTGGTCGGCGAGCTGGGCGTACCGCTGGTGATGGTGCTCGGGCACGAGCGGTGCGGGGCGGTCGCCGCGGCCCTCGACGCGGTGCGCGGCGGGCGGCGGCCGGGCGGCTCGCTGGCCCACCTGGTCGACCAGATCGCCCCCGCGGTACGCGAGGTGGGTGCCGAGGGCCCGGGCGCGCACCCGATGGCGATCCGCCGGCACGTGCTCCGCACGGTGGCCGCGCTGCGCGCCGACGACCTGCTGGCCGCCCCGGTCGCCGCCGGCCGGGTCGACGTGGTCGGCGCCCTCTACGACCTCTCCACCGGCGAGGTGACCCCCGTTGCCCCCGACCCCGCCGCACCACCCGCTTGATCATGAGGTTGGCGGCGGTTTCCGAGTTCGACACCGCCGCCAACCTCATGATCAACGAGGCCGCCCCGAGGGGTGAGACGCGGAACCGCCCGTCGGGTGATCCCGACGGGCGGTTCCGGTTGGTGCTCGGGGGAGGGCTCAGCCCTCGAAGACGCCGGCCTCGACGAGGCGCTTCTCGGTGGCGTCCCAGCCGTCGCCCGGGTGCGCGGCGTTGAGGCTGTTCAGCTCGGCCCGGATCTTGGCGGCGTGACCGGCGGCGGCCAGCACCCGGATCTCCTCGATGAAGGCCTCGGAGTCGGTGCGCAGGTGCGCGGTCTTGCCGTTGGTCAGGTTCCGCACGTAGGCGTGCTTGCCGCCGTTGAGCGGGATGACGTACTTGAACTCGCCCAGCACGCTGAGGGCGCCACCCTGGCCAGCCTGGCCGGCCCGGACGGACGCGCGCGCGGTCTTAGAGGTGTTGCTCGCCACGGAGGTACTCCTTGCAAGACGTACGGGAGGACGAAACGTCCGGGGGCTGTGCGGGTGATGCCCGGAAGGAGCCTCGGCCCGCGAAGATGTGCGCGGCACAGGCCGCCGATGGAACTGTACACGACCACGATCCCTGGCTGGTCATCGCGTTCGTGAGGCTCAACCTCGGTCACCCGTCCGGCTATTCCGGCGGCGAATTTTCCGATTCCCTGGCGCACCATCCGTCACACCAGTCATCATGTGTTCCAGTAGCCACTCGGAACGGCGAGGTCGTAGGGGAAGACGCACCTCGCACTCCGGGAGGTCACCGTGCCAACGCGTGGCGTCGTATACGTCCACTCGACCCCGCTCGCCGTGTGCTCACACGTCGAGTGGGCGATCGCGCGCGTCCTTGCCGCGCCGGTCAACCTGCAGTGGACGGCTCAGCCCGTCGATCCCGGCGCCCGCCGGGCCGAGTGCGGGTGGACCGGTCGTCCGGGGACGGGCGCCGAGCTGGCTGCTGCCCTCCGGCAGTGGCCCATGATCCGTTTCGAGGTGACCGAGGAACCGAGTCCCGGTGCCGACGGCGAGCGCTTCATGTACGTGCCGGGCCGGGGACTGTTCCGGGCCACGGTCGGCGCGGCCGGCGACATCCAGCTCGGCGAGGACCGGCTGCGCAGCATCATGGCCGGCGCGCGGGCGCCGGAGGCGCTGGCGCACGCGCTCGACAAGGCCGTCGGCACCGCCTGGGACGCCGAACTGGAGCCCTACCGGTACGCCGGGGACGGCGCGCCGGTGACCCTGCTCACCCGGGTCGGCTGAGCGCCGCTCGCGGGCCGGGCCCCGCCGCCGCGTGGCGGCGGCCAGCCGGTCGGCGCGCGTAGGGTCGGGTTGCCCCGATAAGCGTCGAACTGGTGGGATGGCTCGCGTGTCGATATCTCCGCGACGTGCCGGCGTCGCGCTCGCCGCACTGACCGCACTGCTCCTCTCCGGCTGTGCCGACAAGCCGGAGCGCCCGCGCCCCACACCGGCGGCGAGCGGCTCCTCGCCGGCGGCGGCACCCGCCACCGTCCCCGCCGGCGACCCGGCCGCCCGGGCGGCCGCCCTGGTCGGCACGCTCGCCGACGAGGACCTCGTCGGCCAGGTGCTGATGCCCTACGCGTACGGGGACGCCGCGACGAAGGTCTCGCCCGGTTCGGCGGCCGGCAACCGGGCGCTGGCCGGGGTGGACACCCCGGCCGAGATGATCGCGAAGTACCGCCTCGGCGGGCTGATCCTGGTCGGCTTCAGCGCCGACGACCCGACCAGCGGCAACCAGGAGACCACCAACGTCGACAACCCGCGGCAGGTCCGCGAGCTGACCACCGGGCTGCGCGCCGCCGCCGGCGAGCTGCCCACCGGCGCGGCGCCGTTCCTGATCGGCACCGACCAGGAGTACGGCGTGGTCACCCGGATCACCGACGGGGTCACCCTGCTGCCCAGCGCGCTGGCCGCCGGCGCGGCCGGCGACCCGGCGCTGACCGAGGCCGCCTGGCGGGCCGCCGGCAGCGAACTCGCCGCGATGGGCGTCAACCTGGACTTCGCCCCGGTCGCCGACGTGCTCGCCACCCGCAGCACGGTGATCGGCTCCCGGTCGTTCGGCGCCGATCCGAAGCGGGCGGCGGCGCAGGTCGGCGGCGCGGTGCGCGGCCTGCAGGGCGCGGGCGTGGCGGCCACCGTCAAGCACTTCCCCGGGCACGGCCACAGCGCCGCCGACTCGCACAAGGACCTGCCGGCGCTGAGCCAGTCCCGGGCGGCGCTGGCCGCCGGGGCGTGGCCGCCGTTCACCGCCGGCATCGAGGCGGGCGCGATGGCCGTGATGTCCGCCCACCTGGACGTGCGCTCGGTCGACCCGGGCACGCCGGCCACCTTCTCGCGGACACTGCTCACCGACGTGCTCCGCGGTCAGCTCGGCTTCCAGGGCGTGGTGATCACCGACGGGATGAACATGGCGCCGGCCAAGCGCTGGTCGCCGGGGGAGGCCGCGGTGCGGGCGCTGCTCGCCGGCAACGACCTGATCCTGATGCCGCCGCACGTCGGCCAGGCGTACGACGGGCTGCTCGGCGCGCTCCGCAACGGTTCGCTGCCCCGGGCCCGGCTGGTCGAGGCGGTCACCCGGGTGCTGACCATGAAGTTCAAGCTGGCCGACCGCCCTGCGCCGGAGCTGTCCACGCTGGCCGCCCCGGCGCACCTGGAGGCGGCGCAGCGGCTGGCCGCGGCGGCGGTCACCGTGCTGCGCGGCCCCTGCGGAGGTGCCGTCCGCGGCCCGGTGACCGTCACCTCCTCCGGCGGCCGGGACCACACCCGGGCGGCGCTCAGCGAGGCGCTGACCGCGGCCGGGATGAAGGTGGTGCCGACCGGCGGGACGGTGGTGCACCTGGTCGGCTACGGCGACGGCGCCGGCGACCTGCGCGCCGACGCCGCCGTCACGGTCGCCATGGACACCCCGTACGTGCTGGGAAGCGCGAAGTCGCCGACGCTGCTGGCCACCTACTCGTCCAGCCGGGCGTCGATGACCGCGCTCGCCGGGGTGCTGGCCGGCAAGGAGCGGCCGGGCGGCCGGTCCCCGGTGCCGGTGCCCGGCCTGCCCGCCACCACCTGCGGCACCTGACCGGTCAGTCGCGGTTGATCCGCGCCGACTGCTTCACCAGCTGGTACGCCGGCAGCAGGTCCTCCGGGTCCGGGGCGTCCAGGCTCAGCACGATCGGGCCGTAGAGGGATGCCAACGCGACGGCCCGGTCCAGGTCGCCGTCCTCGGTGTAGCTCGCCTCGACGGCGTCCAGCGTGCCGGCCCGCAGGCGCCGGTACTCCACGCCCGTCGCCTTCGGCGAGTACGCGCCGACGAAGTGCTTCAGGTGCTCCTCGGCGCCGCCGGCAACCCCGTTGACGCGCCACACCCGCAGGAACCCGATGTCGCCGGCCGGCCGGGAGTTGAGCTCGCACAGCAGCGTGGCCTTGCCGACGGTTGGCTCGCCGAACTCGGCCGAGCCCTTCACGGCCTCGACCTTCCACCTCGCCGGCAGCGAGAAGGTGATCGGCAGCGCGCAGGGCGTCCCCTTCCTGCCGACGGTGGTGCCGGCCGGGGCGGCGGCGACCTCGTCGTGCCAGGGCGGCCCGGGGACCACCGGCGAGGCGGTGGCGCTCGGTGACGCCGACGGCGAGCCGGCGGCCGACGGCCGCTCCTCGTCGTCGCCGCAGCCGGCGAGCAGGCCGATCATGAGCACCGCCAGCACGGCGGCACGGTTACGTCGTTCCATGGTGTCCATTCCCCGTCGATGATCTCGAGCCGGCCCATCAAAGCGGCCCGGGCGCGCGGCGTCAAACCGGTTCGCGTCCCGCCCGAAAGGTGTGGAATCCGGGAAAACGGGAAGGCCGAGCCCCTCGGTGATCCGTGCGTGCGTGCCGTCGGCTGGAGGGACATGGGCCCCAGGACCTTCGTGGTGGTCGGTGGCACCAGCGGGCTGGGACTCTCGACGGCCCGGCTGCTCGCCGACGACCACGACCACCGGGTGGCCGTCTCCGGCGAGCGCGTGCTGTGTGCGGACGGGCGATGGTGACGGTCGGCGGCGGGACCGCCGCCGAGCCGAGCGTCTCGGCGTGGACGCCGCTGCGCACCGCGGCCTACCGCAGCCTCTGGTTCGCGTTGCTCGGCGCCAACATCGGCACCTGGATGCAGACGGTCGGCGCGCAGTGGCTGCTGATCCACGAGTCGAACGCCTCGACGTTGGTCGCCCTGGTGCAGACGGCCGGCCTGCTGCCGGTGCTGCTGCTGGCGTTGCCGGCCGGCGCGCTCGCCGACGCCCTGGACCGCCGGCACCTGCTGATCTCGGTGCAGCTGTTCCTGGTCGCGGTGGCCGTGGCGCTGACGCTGCTCACCGCGACCGACCGGATGCCGCCGGCGTTGCTGCTCACCCTGACCTTCGCCTTCGGGGTGGGGCAGGCGCTCACCCTGCCGGCCTGGGCGGCGGTGATTCCCGAGCTGGTGCCGCGCGAGCAGTTGCGGGCGGCGTCCGCGCTCGGGGCGATCAGCTTCAACGTGGCCCGGGCGGTCGGGCCCGCCGCGGCCGGCGTCCTGATCGCCCGGGTGGGCGCCGCCCCGGTCTTCGCCCTCAACGCCGTGGCCTTCCTGGTCTGCGCGCTCACGCTGGCGCGGTGGCGGCCGGCCAACGCCCGGGCCGTCGAGGTGCCGGAGCGGTTCACCGCCGCGCTGCGCGCCGGCGGCCGGTACGTGCGGCACTCGCCCGTCGTCCGCCGGCTGCTGCGGCGGGCCCTGGTCTTCGTGGTGCCGGCCAGCGCGCTGTGGGCGTTGCTGCCGGTGGTGGCCAACCGGCGGCTCGGCCTGGACGCCAGCGGGTACGGCCTGCTGCTGGCCGCCCTCGGCGTCGGCGCGATCGTCGGTGGCCTGCTGCTGTCGTGGGTCCGTACCCGGATGTCGGCGAACCAGTTCCTGCTGGTGGCCGGGGCCGTCTACGGCGCCACGCTGATCGTGGTGGCGTCGGTCCAGGTGCTGCCGGTGGTGCTCGTCGCCCTGCTGCCGGCCGGGTTCGCCTGGGTGACGGTGCTCGCCAACGTCAACGCCGAGATCCAGCTCTTCCTGCCCGGCTGGGTACGGGCTCGCGGCCTGGCCGTCTTCCAGGTGGTGCAAGGGGGCGGGCAGGCCGTCGGCGCGTTCGTCTGGGGCCTGGTGGCCGACCTCGGCGGCCTGGTCGGCGCGCTCGTCGCGGCCGGTGTGCTGATGCTGCTGGGCGCGGTGACCAGCCAGGTCTGGCCGCTTCCCGAGCTGCGTGGGGTGACGAAGGACCCCACCACCTACCTGCCGCCGCTGGAACTCGCCCACGAACCGGACCCCCGGGTGGGCCCGGTGCTGGTGGTGGTGACCTACACCGTCCGGCCGGAGCGGCAGCGGGAGTTCATCCGGGCGATGGACCCGGTCCGCGGTTCGCGGCAGCGCACCGGCGCGATGCGGTGGGGGCTGTTCCGCGAGGGCGAGTCGCACGACCGCATCGCCGAGGTCTATCTGGTGCCGTCCTGGGACGAGCACCTGCGCCAGCACGGGGGCCGGCTGACCGGTGCCGACCAGGAAGCCGAGACCCGCGCCCAGGAACTCGCCGAAGGCCCACCCGAGGTGCACCACCTGCTGCCGGCCGCCGCCGGCCCGGCGATGAGCGACAACCGGGAGGTGTCCTGAGCGCGGGCCGGGCCCCACCCGCGAGGGTGACCGCGACGGCTCAGCCGGCCGCGCGGAGCGCGGCCACCAGCCACTCCACCGCCGGCACCGCGGGCTCGAACGGCGGCCGCCGGTTGAGCACCCCGATCAGCTGCCAGTAGCGCTCCACCCGCCGGTCGGTGAAGGCGGCGATGGCGTCGGCCAACGCCCGGCGCTGCTCCGGGGTGAGCGTCGGGTCCACCAGCTCGTCGAGCACCGCCCGACCCTCCGGGGAGGCCGGGTCCGTCCCGGCGGCCAGCGCCGCGCGCGCCAGCTCGAGCTTCGCCATCGGCTCCGGCGGCGGCACCGGCACGTCGGTCGCCCCGGCCACCGCCATCTGGCGTACCCGGCGGCGGAAGTCCGGGTCGGCCACCAGCTCCGCCAGTTCCAGCCAGGCGTCCACCTCCTCGTCGGTGGGCTCGTCGGGCAGGTCCGCGGGCAGCGCCCGCATGGCCTGCGCCAGCCCGGCCGCGGGGCCGTCGACGCCGGCGAACACCTCGGCCACGAAGTCGTCGATGATCTGCTGCCGCTCCCGGGCGGAGAGCCGGGCCAGGTCGTTCACGAGTCTCAACTCCTCGGTCGTACCGCCACGTCGGGTGACCGACCGCAGCACCGCCCGGCGCAGCCGCAACGTCCGGATCTCCGCGTCCAGCGCCCGGACGTGTGCCTGCGCCACGTCCCGGACGGTGCGCTGCCGGTCCACGATCCGGCGCGCGTCGTCCAGGCCGATCCCCAGCTCGCGCAGGGTGCGCAGCAGCTCCAGCCGGGCCACGGCGGCCGCGTCGTAGAGCCGGTAGCCGCCCGGCGAGCGGCCGGTCGGCGGCAGCAGGTCGAGGTCGGACCAGAAGCGGATGGTCCGGACCGACAGGCCGGTCCGGCGGGCGAGCTGCCCGATGGTGAACAGTGCGGTGCGGTCGTCCACGCCGGTCAGCCTCCTGTCTCCAGCCGCTGGAGAGTCAACACCTACCGCCGGGGCAACGAGCGCACCGCCCGCCAGCACCCGCCCAACCGGGGTTGAGCGACGCGAGGGACCCGCGCTCGGCGAGCGCGGGCCCCTCGACCGTCCGGATGACTACAGCGGGATGTTGCCGTGCGCGCCCCGGGCGGCCGGGGCCGCGGCGAGCGCCTCGGCGATCCGGCGACGGGTCTCCGCCGGCTTGATCACGTCGTCCACCACGCCGATCTCCAGCGCGCGGTTGACCCCGCCGGCCACCCGGATCTGCTCCTCGATCAGCTGGGCGCGCAGCGCCTCCCGCTCCTCGACCGGGGTGGCGGCCAGCCTCTTGCGGTGCAGGATGTTCACCGCCGCGCTGGCGCCCATCACCGCGACCTCCGCGCTCGGCCAGGCGAAGACCGCGGTCGCGCCGAGCGAGCGCGAGTTCATCGCGATGTACGCGCCGCCGTACGCCTTGCGGGTCACCAGGGTCACCCGCGGCACCACCGCCTCGGCGAAGGCGTGCAGCAGCTTCGCGCCGCGCCGGACCACGCCGTCCCACTCCTGACCCAGGCCGGGCAGGTAGCCGGGAACGTCGACCAGCACGATCAGCGGTACGCCGAGCGAGTCGCACATCCGCACGAACCGGGCCGCCTTCTCGGCGCTGGACGCGTCGAGGCACCCGCCCAGCCGCAGCGGGTTGTTGGCGATCACGCCGACCGTCCGGCCGGCGAACCGGCCGAGCGTGGTGACGACGTTCGGCGCCCACTTGGCGTGCAGCTCCACGCCGGGGGCGTCGAGCAGCGCCTTGACCACCGGCTTGACGTCGTACGCCCGGTTGGCCTCGGCCGGCATCTTCGCGGCCAGGTCGTGGCCCTCCTCGCCCCCGGCCGGCACGTCGTCGGGGGAGAGCCGGCCCTGGCGGCCCAGCAGTGCGGCCAGCTTGCGCGACTCGGCCAGCGCCTCCTCGTCGTCGGCGCAGGTCACGTGGACCACGCCGGAGCGCCGACCGTGCGGCTCTGGGCCGCCGAGGCGCTCCATGTCGACCTGCTCGCCGGTGACGCTGCGGACCACCTCGGGACCGGTCACGAAGATCCGGCCCGCGCCGCTCATCACCACGATGTCGGTCAGCGCCGGCCCGTACGCCGCGCCGCCGGCCGCCGGCCCGAGCACCACCGAGATCTGCGGCACCCGGCCGGACGCCCGGACCATCGCGGCGAAGACCTGACCGACCGCGTCGAGCGCGACCACGCCCTCGGCCAGCCGGGCCCCGCCGGAGTGCCAGAGGCCGAGCACCGGGACCCGCTCCCGGACGGCGGTGTCGATCGCGTCGACGACGTGCCGGCACCCGTCGCTGCCCATCGCGCCGCCCATCCTCGTGGCGTCGGTGGCGAACGCGATCGCCGGCGTACCGTCGATCTCACCCCGCGCCCAGATCGCGCCGGAGGTGTCCCGCGGCGAGGCCAGGCGCAGCGAGCCGGCGTCGAAGAGCGCCCGCAGCCGGACCTCGGGGTCGCGGTGGTCCACTGTCGGGGTGCCGGCGCTGACGGCGGTGCTGGTCACATGAGCCTCCAAGGCTGTGCTCTCAGGCCCGCGTGAAGACGAGAGCCACGTTGTGGCCGCCGAAGCCGAACGCGTTGTTCAGCGCGGCCGGGATCTCCATGTGGCGCGCCTTGTGTGCGGCCACCTCCATGGTGAGCCCGTCGTCGGGTTCGTCGAGGTTGATGGTCGGAGGAACGACACCGTCGCGGATGGCCAGGATGGTGGCGATCGACTCCAGCGCCCCGGCCGCGCCGAGCAGGTGGCCGGTCATCGACTTGGTCGCGGCCAGCACCGGGTGGTCGCCGAGCGCCTGGTGCAGCGCGCCGATCTCCAGCATGTCGCCGACCGGCGTCGAGGTGGCGTGGGCGTTGACGTGCACGATGTCGCGCTTGGCCACGCCGGCGTCGGCGATGGCCTTCGCGATCGCCCGGATCGCACCCTCGCCCTCGGCGTGCGGCTGCACGATGTCGTACGCGTCGGAGGTGATGCCGGAGCCGGCGAGGCGGGCGTACACCCTGGCCCCCCGGGCGGCGGCGTGCTCGGCCCGCTCCAGGACGACCACCCCGGCGCCCTCGCCCAGCACGAAGCCGTCCCGGCCCTTGTCCCAGGGGCGGGAGGCGCGCTCCGGCTCGTCGTTGCGGGTCGACATGGCCCGCATCGAGGCGAACCCGGCGATCGGCAGCGGGTGGATGACCGCCTCGGTGCCGCCGGCCACCACCACGTCGGCGCGGCCGGCGCGGATGATGTCCAGGCCCAGCGCGATCGCCTCGGCGCCGGTCGCGCAGGCGCTGGCCACCGAGTGCACGCCGGCCTTGGCGCCGAGTTCCAGCCCGACCCAGGCGGCCGGGCCGTTCGGCATCAGCATCGGCACGGTGTGCGGCGACACCCGGCGCGGCCCGGACGACTCGAGGATGTCGTCCTGGGCGAGCAGGGTGGTGGCACCGCCGATGCCGGAGCCGACGCTGACCGCCAGCCGCTCCGGGTCCAGCCCGGAGTCGGCCAGGCCGGCGTCCGCCCAGGCCTGCTGCGCCGCGATGAGGGCGATCGCCTCGGACCGGTCCAGCCGGCGCAGCCTGACCCGATCCAGCACCTCGGAGGGCTCCACCGCCAGCTGGGCGGCGATCCGGACCGGCAGTTGCCCGGCCCACTCCTGGGTGAGCGCACTCACCCCGGAGCGGCCGGCGAGCATGGCGTCCCAGGTCGACGCGACGTCCCCGCCGAGCGGGGTCGTCGCGCCGAGCCCGGTGACGACGACGTCGGGGCGACTCATGATCAGGACTGCGCCTCGATGTAGCTGACGGCGTCCCCGACGGTCTTCAGGTTCTGCACCTCGTTGTCCGGGATCTTGACGCCGAACTTCTCCTCGGCCGCCACCACGACCTCCACCATGGAGAGCGAGTCGACGTCCAGGTCGTCGGTGAAGGACTTCCCCTCGGCCACGTCGTCCGGGTTCACCCCGGCAACCTCTTCGAGGATCTCGGCGAGGCCGGCGGTGATCTCGTCACGGGTCATTGCGGTTGGTTCCTCTCATCGGGGGTTCACTCGACGGGCGGCGACGCCGGCCGTCTCTCCGGCGCTGGCGCGCCGGAGGGGTCTTCAGGGGCAGCGGACGACCTGACCGGCGTAGGTCAGGCCGCCGCCGAAGCCGAACAGCAGCACCGGGGCGCCGGAGGGCACCTCGCGCCGCTCGACCAGCTTGGACAGGGCCAGCGGCACGCTCGCCGCGGACGTGTTGCCGGACTCGACGATGTCCTTGGCGATGATCGCGTCGGGGATGTTCAGCCGCTTGGCGATGCCGTCGATGATCCGGGCGTTGGCCTGGTGCGGCACGAACGCGGCCAGCTCCGAGGGCGCCACCCCGGCGCGCTCGCAGGCCTGCAGGGCCAGCGGGGCGAGCGCGGTGGTGGCCCAGCGGAACACCGACTGCCCCTCCTGCGCGATGTAGGGCCGCCAGCCCTCGATCCGGACCGCGTCGCCCTTCTCCGGCACCGAGCCCCAGACCACCGGGCCGACCCCGGCCGGTTCGTCGTCGGCGGTGGCGGTGACCACCGCGGCGCCCGCGCCGTCGCCGAAGATGATGCAGGTGGAGCGGTCGGTCCAGTCGGTGAAGTCGGAGAGCTTCTCGGCGCCGATGACGATGGCGTTGCGGCTGGCGCCGGCCCGGATCGCGTGGTCGACGGTGCCCAGCGCGTACGCGAAGCCGGAGCAGGCGGTGTTGATGTCGTACGCCCCGGGCGCGGTGATGCCGAGCTTGGCGGCGACCCGGCAGGCCACGTTCGGGCTGCGGTCCACCGACGTGCAGGTGGCCACCACGACCAGGTCGATGTCGGCGGCGGTCAGCCCGGAGTTGGCCAGCGCCTTGCCGGCGGCGGCCGCGGCCATGTCGGCCACCGTCTCGCCGTCGGCGATCCGCCGGGTGACGATCCCGACCCGGTCCCGGATCCACTCGTCGCTGGTCTCCACCAGCTGGGCGATCTCGTCGTTGGTCACCACCCGGGAGGGCTGGTAGTGGCCCAGGGCGACGATGCGGCTTCCGGCCATCAGTGCTTGCCTTTCGTTCGCGACTGCGGGACTCGCAAAATCGGCTCGTTCCTCGCGCTCACAGGTGCTGCCCGCCGATGCGGGCGAGCGGCTGGCCCGGGGCGACCGGGTCGTCGTGGTGGGCGAGCCACTCGGTGAGCAGGCCGCTGTCGTGGGCGGTCACCTCGAGCGGCCCCTGCCGGGTGGCCACCCGGCCGATGACCTGGCCGGCGCGGAGCGTCTCACCCTCGGCGAGGCCCTCGGCGGGCTCGAAGGTGCCGGCCGAGGGGGCCACCACCACCCGGAAGGAGATGGTCGGCTCGTGGCTCGGCGACATGCCGTGCCGGGCGATGAGGTCCCGGGCGGCGGGCAGGTCGTCCGGGGTGTTCAGGGTGACGATCTCCGGTGCGCCGGCGCCCTTGAGCTCCCGCTTGACCAGGCCGGCCAGGGTGCCGGCCGGGGGCAGCTCGAGCACCCCGGTCACCCCGAGGTCGGCCAGCGTCCGCATGCACAGGTCCCAGCGCACCGGCGCGGTGACCTGGCGGACGAGTCGCTGCACCATCTCCCGGCCGTGGTTGACCGCGGCGCCGTCGAGGTTGGACAGCAGGATCCGGCCCGGGTCGGCCGGGGTGATCCCGGCGGCCACCGCGGCCAGCGCCGACTCGGCCGGCGCCATGTACGGGGTGTGGAACGCCCCGGCCACCTGCAGCCGGATGATCCGGGTCTTCGCCGGCGGCTCGGCGGCGAGCTTGTCCAGGTTGTCCAGCGCGCCGGCGGCGACGATCTGGCCGGCGCCGTTGCGGTTGGCCGGGTGCAGCCCGTGCGCGGCGATGGCGGCGAGCACCTCGTCCGGGTCGCCGCCCAGCACCGCGGCCATCCCGGTGGGCTCCAGCGCGCACGCGGCGGCCATCTCGCGGCCCCGCACCCCGGCCAGGGTGATCGCCGCCTCCGCCGGGAGCACCCCGGCCAGCGCCGCCGCGCCCAGCTCGCCGACGCTGTGCCCGGCGGTGAGCGTGACGTCGTACATCGGCAGGTGCTCGGCGGCGAGCAGCGCCGCCGCGACCAGCAGCGGCTGGGTGCGGGCGGTGTCCTTGATCTCGTCGGCGTCGGCGGCGGTGCCCAGGTGCACCAGGTCGACCCCGGCCAGCGCCGACCACCAGCGCAGGCGGGCCTCGGCGCCGGGCAGGTCGAGCCAGGGAGTCAGGAAGCCGGGTTTCTGGGAACCCTGGCCGGGTGAAAGTACGGCGAGCACGTCTAAAGACTCTCCCGGATACGCGTGGGTAGCGCTGTGCCGACTGCCACCAAACCGCACTAGGACCTTTGGAGGGATCCTACAAAGATCGGCGGTGATCATCACCTGTCTGTGATGTTTTACTGGCGGCTGGGGTCATTGTCTGGCTTGGGACCACCGGGACCACTGGGTCGAGCCGGCCCACGGTCAGCGCCACCCGGAGCGCGAACGCGTCCCGCGGCGCGAGCGGCGAGAAGCCGGTCACCTCGGCGATCCGCCGCAACCGGTAGCGCACCGTGTTCGGGTGCACGAAGAGGGCCCGGGCCGCGCTCTCCAGCGTCCCGCCGGCGGCGAAGAAGGCGTCCAGCGTCTCCAGCAGCTCGCCCCCGGCGCGCACCAGCGTCGCGTACACGTCGTGGCGCAGCCGCCGGCGCGCCTCCGCGTCCCCGGCCAGCGCCCGTTCCGGCAGCAGGTCGCCCGCCGGCACCGGCCGGGGCGCGGTCGGCCAGGCGGGCGCGGCGCGGAAACCGGCCAGCGCCGCCCGGGCCGACTCGGTGGCCTCGTCCAGGCTCGGCACCGCCGGGCCGACCACCACCGGCCCGTCCCCGAACGCGCTGAGCAGCTTCCCGGTGGCGGCGAGCGGGTCCGCGACGCCGCCGAGCACGATCACCAGCCGGTCGCCGTGCACCCCGCCGATCACCTCCGCGCCGATCCGTCGGGCCTGCCGGTAGACGGTGTGCAGCACGGCGGAGACCTCGCCGCCGGGGGAGCGGCCGACCGCCACCGCCACCGGCGGCGCGTCCGACCAGCCGAGCGCGGCGGCCCGGCTGGCCAGCACGTCCGGTGAGTCGCCGCGCAGCAGCGCGTCCACCAGCAGCGCCTGCAACCGGGCGTCCCAGGCGCCGCGGGACTCGGCGGCCCGGGCGTACACCCGGGCGGCGGCGAAGGCGATCTCGCGGGAGAAGCGCAGCACCGCCTCGCGCAGCTGCTGCTCCTCGCCCTCCGCGGCCAGGTGGGCGACCTGCTCCTCGACCACGTCGATGGTCACCTTGATCAGCGCGACGGTCTGCTGGAGGCTGATCGACCGGGCCAACGCCTGCGGCGCGGCGGCGAACACCTCGTCGGAGACCTCCTGGGTGCTGTCCGCGGTGCCGCCGCCGTCGCGCAGCCACTGCACCAGCGAGCGGGCGCCGGCCTGGGCCACCAGCATCACCCAGGAGCGCTGGTCGGCGGGGAGGGCGCGGAACCAGGGCAGGGTCTCGTCCATCCGGGCCACACTGGCGGTGGCCAGCGCCCCCGCCGCGCGTTCGATCCGGCGCAGCGTGGCTGACAGCTGAATCCCGGCCGGCTCGCTCACCGCTCCAGCCTGACATGCCCTGACCTGGACATCCACGCGGGGCGGCCGGCCGGCGTCGCGGCGGCACCCGCCCTGGGGCGGTGGCGGGCCGGCCCACCCGGGCGGCGCCGATGTCGATCTCGTCGGGCTCCGACCCGGGTACGCGCTGCACACCGCGTCGGTCCCGGACAGTACGGTGACAGGGCACGTCGGGGCCAAGGCCGGCGGGCGACGGCGAGCGTGAGGAGACCGGGATGGCGCACGGGGAGGCCGACCACGGCTGCGCCCAGGGCGAGCCCTGCCGGCCGGGTCACCACGAGCAGCAGCCGATGGCCAAGCACCACCGCCGACTGGCCGGCGGGCTGCCGGCCGGGCCGACCGAGCCGACCCGTCCGCCCGAGTGGGCCGACGAGGACCCGCCGGTCCCCCGGCAGCGCGCCGCCGAGCCGGTCCCGCCCGGTGAGCTGGAGCCGGCCGAGGTGCGTGGCTGCCGCAGCGACCTGCCCGGCTGGGCCGGCGGGCACCGGCACGGCCCGGTTCGCCCGCCCCGGCGCGCGATCCGCCGGCAGCGGCCGCCGCACCGCTGGTGCTGACCACGCGGGTGCCGCCCGGCGGTTAGCGTGGTGGTCGTGAAGGCGATCGCCATCGACGCGTACGGGCCGGCTGACCTGCTCGCCGTGCGCGACCTGCCCGAGCCGCCGGTCGGCCCGGACACGGTCCTGGTCCGGGTGCGCGCCGCCGGGGTGAACCCGGTCGACTGGAAGGTGCGCGAGGGGCACCTGGCCGGCGCCTTCCCCAGCCACTTCCCGCTGGTGCCGGGGTGGGACGCGGCCGGTGTGGTGGCCGCGGTGGGCCCCGCGGTGACCGGGTTCGCCGTGGGCGACGAGGTGATCGGGTACGTCCGGCGCGACGACGTCCAACACGGCACGTACGCCGAACTGGTGCCGGCGCCGGAGCGGACGCTGGCCGACAAGCCGGTGCTGGCGTCCTGGGCGCAGGCCGCCGGGCTGCCGCTCGCCGGGCTCACCGCCTACCAGGCCCTCCAGTCGGTCCGCACCGCCAGCGGGGACACGGTGCTGGTGCACGGCGCGGCCGGCGGCGTCGGCCATCTGGCCGTACAGCTCGCCCGGGCCCTCGGCGCCGGCAAGGTGATCGGCACCGCGGGCCCGGCCAACCACGACTTCGTCCGGTCGCTGGGCGCGGAGCCGGTCAGCTACGGCAACGGGCTGCTCGACCGGATCCGCGCGGTGGCCCCGGACGGCGTGGACGTGGCGCTCGACCTGTTCGGCGGCGAGGCGTTGAACGTCTCGGCCCAGCTGCTGGCCCGACCGGGCCGGCTGGTCTCCACGGCCGATCCGGAACACGTCACCCGGCTGGGCGGCGGCTATCTTTTCGTCAAGCCGTCGACGGCCGACCTGAGCCTGCTCGCCGGGCTGGTCGACGCCGGCCGGCTCACCGTCCACGTCGAACGGACGTTCCCGCTGGCCCAGGCCGCGGACGCGCACCGGCTGGTGGAGGCCGGCCACGTCCGGGGCAAGGTGGTGCTGGAACTCTGACCCGGCGGGCACCGGGCCGGTGGGTGCGCGGTGGCTCAGCGGGTGCGTCGCCGGATCAGCAGCGCGATGCCGGCGAGGCCGAGGGTGATCACCAGCACCACCGCGACGTTGAGCAGCAGCAGGCGCTGCAACTCGCCGAGCGCCTCGTCGATGTCCCGGGCCGGGTTGAGCGCGTCCTCGGGGATGACCCGCTCGCCGCCGCCGACGCCGCCGCTGACCGTGTCGAGCTCGCGCTCCAGCGGCACCCCGGCCGTGCGCAGCGTCTCGGACATGGAAAGCCGGCCGAGGAACCAGCCCGCGCTGGTCTTGCGGGAGTCCGGCTGCTTGGCCGGCCGGAAGACCCGCGGCCCGCCCGTGGCCTTCGGGTAGAGGTCGTACGTCTGCTTCGGCGTGTCGCCGGCGAGCACCACGATCGTGTACTTCGGACCGAGGTCGGCCGGCTTCGGGGCGGTCGCCAGCCCGGTGCGGGGGAGGAAGTTGACCTGGTCGATGATGGCGACCACGTGCTGCGGGTGGGAGTCGGCGTGCAACCGCAGCGGCTCGGTCAGCCCGTCCCCGGTGATCTCCACCCCGGCGGGCGGTGGCTTCGGGGCGGCCGTCGCCGGCGTCGCGGCGGCCACCGCGACCAGCGCCACCGTCAACCCACCCACCAGTTTGGCGACCAGTCGCCTCATCCGTCGGACCATCGCCGCCTCCTCGCCCCGTTCGATGGATGGCTTTGCTGCAGGTCACGCGCGTGGTTGGTGGACGGAGGTGACCATGGCCACAGGCCGGGACCCACCTCAGAGACTCCGCGGAACGTCGCTCGGTTGCAGCTGGTGGAACAGTATTTGGAACTATCTGCGATCCCGGCTCGACTAACGTGCGGCAGCCGTTGATCAGCGGGCGGATCGTACCTTTGCGGAGGGTCTCATGGGGGGCAGGGTCGCACGTGTGGCGCGTACCTGGCCAGCGGTGTTCGGCGTGGCGCTCGGCGTGTCGTTGCTGCCGGCGGCGCCGGCAGCCGCGCACAACTCGCTGACCGGCAGCGATCCGCGCGACGGCGCCCGGGTGGCGGCCGCGCCGGCCCGGATCGAACTGCGGTTCCTGGCGAAGCCGGACCCGGCTACGACGAAGATCACAATCACCGGCCCGGACAACGTGGCCGCACTGGGTGGCGCGCCGACGTTCACCGGCAACCGGGTGGGCCTGCCGTTCAAGCCCGGCAGGGCCGGGCTCTACATCGTCGGCTACCGGCTGGCCTCCAGCGACGGGCACCCGGTCTCCGGCGAGGTGCGGTTCACCCTCACCACCGGCACCCCCGCCGACCCGTCCGCCGCGCCGTCGGCGGCCGGCACCGGCCCGGCGGGGTCGGTCCCGACCGCATCGCCGTCGGCCGGGTCGGGTTCAGCCGCGCCCGGGCCGGACGGCGGCAGCCCGACGGTGGCCGTGCCAACGGCCGGGCGGGGCGACGACTCCGACTCGCGGGGTTGGCTCTGGGGGCTCGGCGGTCTGGTGCTGCTCGCCGCCCTCGTCACGGGTCTCCTGCTCCGCCGCCGGTCGGCCCGGGGCTGACACCGGACCGAACCGAGCGGCCGGCCGGGCCCGGCGCGCGGCGCGCGGCGCGCGGCGTTCGACCGTCGTCGGCGGAGCCGGCGCGCGTCGCCACAGCGCGATGCGGTGGCCGGCGGCGGGCGCCGCCCCGCCGGGGTGCTTGGAAGTCGGCCGTCGCCGCCCCTCGCCGGGGTCCTTGGGAGGCGGCCCTCGCCGCCCCTCGCCGGGGCCCCTGGAAGTCGGCCCTCGCCGCCCCCTCCACACGTCCTTTGCTCTGCTTCAACGGGCGCAACAGTCAGCGAGGCCCGGCGTTGCGTGGGTTGAAGCAGAGCAAAGGACGCGGTGGGGTGCCCCACCCGCCGGTGGTTGGACCACCGACGGGTGGCTGACAGACCTCAGACCAGGCGGACCCGGGCGGCGCGCAGCCGGGTGAGGGTGCGCTCGCGGCCGAGCACCTCCAGCGACTCGAAGAGCGGCAGCCCGACCGTCCGGCCGGTGACCGCGACCCGGACCGGGGCCTGCGCCTTGCCGAGCTTGAGCCCGCGCTCCGCGCCGACCGCCTCCAGGGCGGCCTTGAGCGACTCGGCGTCCCAGGACTCCAGCGCCCCGAACGCCGCCATCGCCGCGTCCAGCAGCTCCGCCGAACCCTCCTTCATCGCCTTGGCCCAGGCCGCCTCGTCGATCAGCGGCGAGGCGACGAAGAGGAAGTCGACGTTCGGCACGATCTCGCTGAGCACCGCGATCCGGGTCTGCGCCAGCGGAGCCACTGCGGCGAACGCCGCGGCGTCGAACTCCGCCGGCTGCCACGGCGGTGGCGCGATGGTGCCGGTGCCGGTCAGCCAGGGCTGGCAGGCCTCGACGAAGTCCTCGATCGGCAGCGCCCGGATGTACTCCCCGTTGAACGCGCGCAGCTTCTTCTCGTCGAAGAACGCCGGCGAGGGGTTGACCTCCTCCAGCCGGAACTCCTCCTCGATCACCGACCAGGGCACGATCTCCCGGTCGCCGGAGGGCGCCCAGCCGAGCAGCATCAGGTAGTTGCGCATCGCGGCGGCGAGGTAGCCCTCGTCCCGGTACGCCTCCAGGGCGACCTTGTCGCGGCGCTTGGAGAGCTTCTGCCGCTTCTCGTTGACCACCACCGGCACGTGCGCCCAGGTCGGTGGCTTGACCCCGAGGGCGTCCCAGAGCAGCTGCTGCTTCGGGGTGTTCGGCAGGTGCTCCTCGGCCCGGATCACGTGGGTGATCCCCATCGTCATGTCGTCCACGACGTTGGCCAGCAGGAACACCGGCGAGCCGTCGCCGCGGGCGATGACGAAGTCCTCGATCAGCTTGTTCTCGAAGGTGGGCTCGCCGCGGATCAGGTCGACCACCACGGTCTCGCCCTCGTCCGGCGTACGGAAGCGCAGCGCCCGACCCTCGCCCGGGCCCAGGCCGCGGTCGCGGCAGAAGCCGTCGTAGCCCTGGTACTGCGAGCCGGTGCGGGCCTGCACCGCCTCCCGCGTGCAGTCGCAGTAGTACGCCCGGCCGGACTCGTGGAGCCGCGCCGCGGCGGCGCGGTGCTCGCCGGCGTACTGGGACTGGAAGTAGGGGCCCTCGTAGCTGCCGCGCTCGATGCCGATCCAGTCCAGCGCGGAGAGGATGCCCTCGGTCCACTCCGGCTTGTTCCGCGCCGCGTCGGTGTCCTCGATGCGGAGCACGAACACCCCGCCCTGCTGCTTGGCGTAGATCCAGTTCTGCAGGGCCGAGCGGGCGCCGCCGACGTGGAACATACCGGTCGGGGAGGGGGCGAAGCGTACACGTACCGTCACGTCCTCCAGCCTACGGCGGCGCGCGACCGGATTCGGCCAGGGGTGCGGGTCAGGGCACCGAGCGGATCTTCAACACCAGCCCGCTGCCCAGCACGGTGACCGCCGCGGTGACCGCGTAGAGCGTCGGATAACCGCCCAGATGCACCACGAGCGGCGCGGAGAGCGCCGGGCCGAGCACCTGCGGGGCGGAGTTGGCGATGTTGATCACCCCGAGGTCCTTGGCCCGGTCGGTGGCCCGGGGCAGCACCTGGGTGATCAGCGCGGCGTCCACCGACAGGTAGACGCCGTAGCCGGCGCCGAGCAGCAGCGCGGCGACCACCGCCATCGGCCAGACCGGCGCGACGGCGAGCAGCAGCGCGGCGACCGCCATGATCCCGCCGGAGGCGATCACGAAGACCTTCCGCCGCCCGGAGCGGTCGGAGAGCCGCCCGGCCAGCACCGCGGTGGCGGCCATCCCGGCCGTGTAGAGCAGGATCAGCACCAGCAGGCCGCCCTCGGGGTCGGCCAGCCGCACCTGGTCGGTGAGGAAGTAGAGCAGGTAGAGGGTGCCGAGGGCGTTGCCGAGCTGGACCAGGAACCGGGTGATCCAGGCCCAGCCGAAGTCCGGGTACCGGCGCGGCGAGACCCACATCGAGGCGAGCAGGGCGCGCCAGCGCAGCGCCGGGCGGTGCGCGCGGGGCAGCGGGTCGTCGGTGGTGGCCAGGGTGAACGGCAGCGCCAGCAGCAGCACCGCCGCGGCGATCGCCAGGTAGCCGGCGGCGTTGCCGGTCACCACGGCGGTCACCAGCACCACCCCGAGCACCAGCCCGAGCGCCTGCGGGATGCCCACCCACCCGGAGACCCCGCCGCGCTGGGCGACCGGCACCCGGTCCGGCACGGCGGCGGTGAGGCTGGCCAGCATCGCGTTGAAGCAGACCTGCGCGGCGACCCAGCCCAGCGCCACTCCGAGCACGGTGCGCTGCTGGGCCAGCAGCACCAGGGCCGCGGCGCCGAGCAGCGCCCCGCCGGCGGTCCAGACGTGCCGGCGGCCGACCTCGCGGCCGGCCAGCCGCAGGCAGGTCCGGTCGGACAGCGCGCCGGCGAGCGGGTTGGCGAGCACCGCGGCGAGCGCGCCGAGGCCGGTGACCAGCGCGAGCACGGCCTCCTTGTCGCCCGGCGCGATCCGCTCCACCTGCTGCGGCAGCAGCACCTGGATCGGGGTGAAGAAGGCCATCCAGACGCCGAGGTTGGCCGCGAAGATCAGTGCGATCCAGCCCCGCCGGACCGGGACGGTCGGCTCGGCGAGCGCCGCCGGCAGCGAGGTCGGCGTCGGGTCGACGGTGGTCACCGCAGCGGCGCCCGGCGGGAGGCCGCGATCAGGTCGCGGAACCAGGCGTACGAGGACTTCGGGGTGCGGACCTGGGTGTCGAAGTCGACGTGCACCAGCCCGAAGCGCTTGGTGAAGCCCTCGGCCCACTCCCAGTTGTCGAGCAGCGACCAGACGAAGTAGCCGCGGACGTCCACGCCGTCGGCGATGGCGGCCCGTACCGCGCGCAGGTGCCCGTCGAGGTAGGCGATCCGCTCCGGGTCGGGCACCCGTCCGGTGGCGTCCGGGGCGTCGTCGTACGCACAGCCGCTCTCGGTGATCTCGATCGGCGGCAGGTCGTCGCGGTATGTGTCCCGCAGCCAGCCGAGCAGCTCGCGCAGCCCGTCCGGAGCGACCGGCCAGTCGAAGGCGGTCCGCGGGTAGCCCTCCAGCGGCACCAGGTCGAACGGCAGCGGGGAGCCCTCCTCCGGCGCGCGCACCGCGGTCGGGTTGTAGTAGTTCACCCCGAGCACGTCGATCGGCGCGGCGATCACCGCCAGGTCACCGTCGCGCACCACGGCCTCGTCGAAGTCCTGCCCGGCGGGGTAGCCCCGGCCCAGCAGCGGATCCGTGAAGAGCCGGTTGTGCAGCGCCTCGTACCCGGCCGCGGCCGCCCGGTCGGCGTCGCGGTCGCCGGCGACCCGGACCGGGGAGTAGTTGTTGGCGATGGCGACCGGGCTGGTGGTGCGGGCGCACAGCGCGCCGACCGCGAGACCGTGGCCGAGTAGTTGGTGGTGGGCGACCGGGAAGGCGTCGAAGAGCAGCATCCGCCCGGGCGCGTGCACGCCCATGCCGTGGCCGAGGCTCATGTGGACGAAGGGCTCGTTGAGGGTGATCCAGAGCCGGACCCGGTCGCCGAGCCGGGCGGCGGTCAGGTCGGCGTACTCGGCGAAGCGGTGCGCGGTCTCCCGGTTGAGCCAGCCGCCGGCGTCCTCGAGGGGCTGCGGCAGATCCCAGTGGAACAGGGTGGCGACCGGGTCGATGCCCCGGGCCAGCAGGTCGTCGACCAGCCGGTCGTAGAAGTCCAGCCCGGCCGGGTTGGCCGGGCCGGTGCCCCGGGGCTGGATTCGGGGCCAGGCGAGCGAGAAGCGGTACGCGGAGACGCCGAGCCCCGCCATCAGCTCGACGTCCTCGGCGTGCCGGTGGTAGTGGTCGCAGGCCACGTCGCCGGTGCTGCCGTCGACGATCCGGCCGGGGGAGTGCGCGAAGGTGTCCCAGATGGACGGCCCGCGGCCGTCCGCGCCGACGCCGCCCTCGATCTGGTAGGCCGAGGTGGAAACGCCCCAGCGGAAGCCGGCGGGGAAGTCGGGCATCGGTGCGGTCGGCATGCGCCCTCCCGGTGAACGCGAAACGTGTTCGGGACTTTAGGGCGCGGTCGACGAATACGCCATAGGTGCTCGTCGCTCAGGACGCAATGGTTTTCGGCGTGTCTTTTCCGAACCCGTCCAGGTAAGTCCGAATTTGCGCATAGAGTGCCGATATCGTGGGATGTCCTCACTGGAGGAAGACGGAAATGATCCTCGTGGAACGCAGTGCGCACGTGGCGGCGCCGGTGGAAGCGGTCTGGGACGTCGTGCAGCGGGCCGAGCAGCTGCCGGCCTGGCTGGCGGGGGTCCGCGCGGCCGAGGTGCTCTCGGGAGAGGGATTCGGACGGCGGCAGCTGGTCCAGGCCGGGCGTGGCGCGGCGCATGAGGCCGAGGTGATCGCCTACCAGGAGCCGACCCTGATCGGCTGGCGGGAACGCGCCAAGGGCGCCGGCGCCCGGGCGGAGGCGCGCACCGAGATCTACGTCCAGCTCACTCCCGACGAGGAGGAGGGCGGGACGATCGTGCGGCTCATCGTCGTACGCTGGCCGGCCGGTCCGGTCAAGGCCGCCCTGCTCCGGCTCGGCCTGCGTCGGGTCGGCGCCGACCTGGAGGACTCGCTCGCCCGGCTGACCGATCTGGCCGCCGTCGGCTGACCGGGCTCGTCCTGGCGCCACCCGCGACGGCGGTGGCCCGGGTCCCCGCCAGGGACACCGGACCACCGCCGGATCGCGCTCGCTCCCGCCCGACGCCGGTCGCGGGACGACGAAAGGGCCCGGCGCGGGTGCGCCGGGCCCTTCGCGTCGTACGACCTAGACGAGTAGTTCCGATGTCAGGGGTCGATGTCTGGGTATGAAGAGAGGGCATCCAGGATCATGTTGTGACGCAA